>JBFHRT010000296.1:0-3568 GCA_041591575.1 Spongiibacteraceae bacterium | reverse complement strand
CTGCTGCCGCTGTTCGGCAGTGCGGTGATCTTTCTCAGCGAGCGCTTTCCGCACGAGGTGCTGCCCGCCGGCCGCGAGCGCCACAGCATCGCCGGCTGGTTCCGGGTCAATGGCAGTCTCGGCGATGCCATTGATCCGCCGCGCTGAGGCGGCCGCGTCAGGCGCTCGCGCGGGCGCTTGTTCCCCGTCATTGCGAGGCGCAGTTTGGCGGCCCTGTGACGCGGCAATCTCGGCCAGGGTGGCAGTGATTGCAAGGAGATCGCCGCGGCGCCGGCGGCGCCTCGCGATGACGGGATGGTTTGGAGAGCGGCGCGACCTGGGGAGCGTTTGTAGGAGTGGCTTTAGCCGCACAGGAGAGCAGTCGCGGAGTGGCGTTGTGCGGCCAAAGCCGCACCTTGTACATACATAAGCCTTACAGGCAGAAACGCCGGATCAGACCCTTGAGCAGGTTGATGGCGGGCTGCACCTGTTCCAGCGCCAGGTACTCGTCGGGCTGGTGGGCCTGGTCAATGGAGCCCGGCCCCATCACCACCGTCTGCATGCCCAGTGCCTGCAGGAAGGGGGCCTCGGTGGCGAAGGCCACCGACTCGGCGGCGTGGCCGCTGAGCTGTTCCACTGCCTGCACCAGTTCTGACTGCGCGCTCTCCTCGAAGGGCAGTATCCCCGGCATCAGCGTGTGCAGCGCGATGGCGATGGCGCGGCGCTCGGCAACGGGCAGCAGTCGCGACCGCAGCTCGGCGCGCAGCGCCTCGGGTTCCATCCCCGGCAGCGGTCGCAGGTCGAACTGCAGCTCGCACTGGCCGCAGATGCGGTTGGGGTTGTCGCCGCCGTGGATGCAGCCCAGGTTCAGGGTCGGCTGCGGAATGTCGAAGCCGGGGTGGCGGTAGCGCTGCTGCAGCTCGCCGCGCAGTGCCAGCAGCTCGGTCATTACCTCCTGCATCGCCTCCAGCGCGCTGTTGCCCAGCAGCGGATTGGATGAGTGGCCGGCACGGCCGCTGATCACCACCGACTCCATCATCATGCCCTTGTGCATGCGCACCGGTCTGAGGCCAGTGGGCTCGCCGATCACCGCATAGCGCGCCTCGGGAAAACCCTGGGCGGCCAGCGCGCGGGCGCCGTCCATGGAGCTCTCCTCGTCGGCGGTGGCGAGCACGATCAGCGGCTGGCGCAGCGGCTGGCCGGCGAGGCCGCGGGCCGCCTCTAGCGCGATGGGAAAGAAGCCCTTCATGTCGGTACTGCCGAGGCCGTAAAAGCGGTTGTCGCGCTCGGTCAGTGCCAGCGGGTTGAGCTGCCAGCGCTCCTCGTTGAAGGGCACGGTGTCGGTGTGGCCGGCCAGCACCAGGCCACCGGGGCCGCTGCCCAGGGTGGCCACCAGGTTGGCCTTGTGCGGCTTGCCGGGCAGCGCCAGGATCTGCACCGCAAAACCCAGGGTTTCCAGCCAGCCGGCGAGCTTGTCGATGACCGCGCGGTTGCCCATGTCGCAGCTGGGCAGGGTGGAACTCACCGAGGGGGTGGCGATCAGTTCGGCCAGCATGGCCTTGAGGGAGGGCAGGGTGTCGGGCATGGGCTTCACAATCAAGACTGTGCGCTCATGGTAAGGCTTTGGCTGGGGGACTGCCAGACACGGGACTGTGAAGTCGCAGAACGCTAGACGGGAGACGGGAAACGCAAAACCAAGGGGGCGAGACGCGAGACGGGAGACGCAAAGGCGGTGTGCACAGCGTATGCTGCAGGACCGCGCTTTTTAAGCGTCTCCCGCCTCCCGTCTCCCGTTAAGCGTCTAGCTAAAAATTCCCTTAAACAGGAAGAAGAACAGAATCGCCAGGCCGGCACCGGCAGGCAGGGTGACGATCCAGGACAGGAAGATATTGCCCACCACGCGCAGGTTGAGTGCACCGATGCCGCGGGCCAGGCCCACGCCCAGCACCGCGCCGACCAGCGTGTGGGTGGTGGAGATGGGCAGGCCGGTGGCCGAGGCCAGCACCACGGTGGAGGCGGCGCCCAGCTCGGCGGCGAAGCCGCGGCTGGGGGTGAGCTCGGTAATCTTGCCGCCGATGGTGGCGATGACCTTGAAGCCGTAGGTGGCCAGACCGACCACGATGCCGCCGCCGCCCAGCAGCAGAATCCACCAGGGCAGCGCCGACTTGGCGGCAATATCGCCGCCGGACTGCACCACGCTGGCCACGGCCGCTAGCGGCCCCACCGCATTGGCGACGTCGTTGGAGCCGTGGGCGAAGGCCATGGCGCAGGCGGTGAACACCATCAGCACCGCGAACAGGCGCTCGACGCTGGCGAAGCGGAAGTCGCGGTTGTTGGCGGCGTCGTGCGAAATGCGGTTGAGCAGCACGCGGCCCAGCAGCATTACCGCGGCACCGGCAAACAGTGCGTAGAAGGCGCTCTCACCAAAAGTCAGGCCCAGGCCGATGTGCTTGAGGCCCTTGACCAGGGTGACCATGGCGATGATGTAGCCGACGGCAAACATGTAGAAGGGGATGTAGCGCTTGGCGGCGGTGAAGGGATCGGCCTGGTTGAGGATCAGCTTCTGCGCGCTCATAAACACGGCAAAGGAGATGGTGCCGGCCAGCAGCGGCGATACCACCCAGCTGGCGACGATGGTGCTGACCTTGCCCCAGGCCACCGCCTCGACGCCGATGCCGACCGCGGCAAAGCCCACCAGGGCGCCGACGATGGAGTGGGTGGTGGATACCGGCCAGCCCATCATGCTCGCCACCAGCAGCCAGGTGCCGGCGGCCAATAGCGCCGATAACATGCCGTACACCAGTAGTTCCGGCGTGTCGGTCATTAATGAGGAGTCGATGATGCCCTTGCGGATGGTGGAGGTGACCTCACCGCCGGCCAGGTAGGCGCCGGCGAACTCGAAGATCATGGCGATGAAAATGGCCTGCTTGATGGTCAGCGCCTTGGAGCCGACCGAGGTGCCCATGGCATTGGCGACGTCGTTGGCACCCACGCCCCAGGCCATAAAGAAGCCGAAGAGGCAGGCGAGAATCAGCAGCAGCTGACCGTGCTCAGCGATGATAGACATATGTGTATCCCAGTAGCTTTACAAAAATAGAAATTCAGTGCGCGTGCCGGCCCGATCGGAAAACGTTCCGTTGCGAGCCGGTCTCGCGTCTCGGGTTAGCGCGCCATCAGAATCTGCAGACGCGCGCCGACGCGCTGGGCGCAGTCGGCCAGCTCGCCAACCCAGTCGATGATCTTGTACAGAAAGACGACGTTGACCGGCGGCAGCTCGCCCTCGAGGGCGAACAGCGAGGCGCGCACCTGCACCTGCAGCTCGTCGTTGTTGTGCTCGAGTTCGTCCAGTTCCTCGATCAGGCGCTCCACCAGCTCCACCTCGCGGCCGCGGAAGCCGGTCTCCAGCAACTCGTCGAGCTCGTCGATGGCGCGCTTGGCCTGGGCGGCGGTGTCTACCGCGACGCTGAGGTAGTCGTTCATCTGCGCCGCCAGGGCGCTGGGGATTTCCATTTTGCGGCCCAGCATCAGCCCGGCGATGTCTTTGGCGCCGTTAGCGATGCGGTCCTGCACGGTGATCAGGTCCAGCAGG
>JBFHRT010000295.1:0-3583 GCA_041591575.1 Spongiibacteraceae bacterium | reverse complement strand
CCAGCGACGGTTGCGGCACATCGTTGTAGAACTTGATCTTGCCTACGTAGCCTCGGTCGTAGATCTCGCCGGTGGCTTTTTTATGCCAGAGCTGCGGCATTAGCAGGCCGAAGGCGTCCAGCTCGCCCTTGCTGAAATACTGATAGGCGATGTTGAGGTCGCGGATGACTTTGACCCGCACGTATTCGGGGTTGTAGCGGTGGCGGAAATAGCGCTTGTCGTTGCCCCACCAGTCGGCTTTTCGCTTGAATTCGATGTATTTGCCCTTGTGGATCTTGTCGATCTGGTAGGGACCTGTATTGGGCTCGACGCGCCAGTTGTAGTCGCGCACCCATTGCTCGTCGAGTTGGTGAAAGTGCCGGGGTGTGGGGCGGATGCTGTATTCGAACAGCATTTCGTCGCGGGGTTTCGGCACGGCCCCCTCAATGGCGATGGTGTGCTCGTCGTACTTGACGATATCGACGACGACCTCGCTGTAGTAGTTGTTGTACCAGGGCGCGACGATATGTTTGGAACGCATAAACTCCAGCGTGAACAGGTAGTCGTCGGCGGTGACTGGTACACCGTCGGACCAGCGCGCGTCGGGGTCGAGACGGTAATAGATGGTTTTACCATCGGCGCCGAAGGCCCAATGGGTGGCCAGCTCCGGTATCGGACGCAGGGTATTGGGGTGGGCGCTGACCAGGCCCAGCGCATTGGCGCGCAGGTAGCCGGCAAAGCTGCCATTGGAATCGGGGCCCACCAGCCGCAGCGTCAACGGAAAGGCCGTCATAAAACTGCGAAAGCGGCCGCCGCGTTGGGCGTTGGGATCGGCGAATATGGGGTCGCTGTTGTTGGTCTCCCACTCCAGATCCGCCGGCAGTTCGCTGGGCAGCGCCGCCAGTGCCGGAGACAGCCACAGTAGCAATAGCAGGGAGGCGCAGTACCTGTTGAGTGTACCGTTATTCATAGGGCTGTTATTCATAAAAGCTGTATGAGCGGGGGTCAAATGCCTCGCGAATGGCCTCGCCAATATAGGTTACCAGCATCAATACCGCGGTCATGGCCACCACTACTGAGGCGACGATCCAGGTGGATTCCAGGTTTTCAGTGCCCTGTTTCAGTAGCTCCCCCCAGCTCGGTGTGGGTGGCGGCAGCCCAAAGCCCAGGTAGTCCAGTGCCGTTAGCGAACTGATGCCGCCAGCCACCGAGAACGGCACAAAGGTGATCATGGTGGAGATGCTGTTGGGTAGGATGTGGCGGAAGATGATGCGTGTATTGGAGGCGCCCAGTGCGCGCGCGGCCATGACATAGTCGCGGGCGGCCTCTTTGTAGGTGGCGGTGCGCATATACCAGGTCATGCTGGTCCAGCCAAAGAACACCATGATCAGGGCCAGCGTCCAAAAGCCCGGGGTGATCACCGAGGCGACAATCATGATCACGTACAGGAAGGGGACATTGGACCAGATTTCGATCAGGCGCTGGAACAGCAGGTCGAAAGCGCCGCCCCAGTAACCCATGGTGCAGCCAATGGCGACACCGATCAGGTAATTAAAAAACAGCAGGATCAGCGAGAACACGATGGCGATGCGAAAGCCGTAGATCAGGCGGGCGAGTACATCGCGGCCACTGGTGTCGGTACCCAGGTAGTGGCCGCTGGCCAGCGACGGCGCGTGGGGCGGAAAATCGCCGGCCACCAGGTCGACCTCCAGCGGGCCGTAGGGTATCGGTGGCATCAGTAGCCAGTTGCCTTCATCGGCTTCACGGAACTGCTGCTGCAGCGCCTTGTAGTCGGTTTCGTAGCTGTAATCGAGGCCAAACTGGCTGCCGGGGATGACGGCACCGTAGGTGGGGAAGTGCAGTGAGCCCTCGTAGAACACCACTAGCGCGCGATTGTTGGCCAGCAACTCGGCGGCGGCCCCCAGAACAATCAGGGTGCAAAGTATCAGCGCCGAGTAGTAGCCCCGGCGCAGGGCTTTAAAGCGCTGCCAGCGTTTGATAGTCAGTGGGTTGAAGTGCAGGCGCATCATTTCTCTCCGAAGCGAATGCGCGGGTCCACCAGCGCCACACAAATGTCGGACAGGATATTACCAATCAGAAACAGCAGCGACGAGATCACCAGAATGCCCATGACTATGGGGTAGTCGCGCTCCAGCACGGCCTCGTAGCCCAGCAGGCCGATGCCGTCGATATTGAAAATGGTCTCGATCAGGAACGAGCCACCCAGCAGGAATGAGATGTTGCTGCCGAAGGAGGTGGCGATGGGAATCAGGCTGTTGCGCAGGGCATGGCGGCGCACCGCAGCGCCGCGCGCCAGCCCCTTGGCGGCGGCGGTGCGCATATAGTCTGCGGCGAGGTTGTCCATCAGCGCGTTCTTCATCATGAAGGTGGTGATGGCAAAGCTGCCGGCCATATAGGCAATCAGCGGCAGCACCGCGTGCTTCAGCAGATCGGCCAGCTTGCCGGTGGCGCTGAGTTCGTCGAAGTCATCGCTGACAAAACCGCCTAGCGGGAACCAGTCCAGCTCGGCGGCAAACACCGTAATCAGGGCGATGCCGATGACGTAGCTGGGCAGGGCATAACCGAGGAACACCACTGCCGATGAGCCGTGGTCAAATCGTGAGCCGTGGCCCATGGCTTTGGCGATGCCCAGGGGAATACACACCAAGTAAGTGAGTATCAGCGTGGTCAGGCCGTAAAAGATGGAGATGGGGAAGCGTTCGCGGATAATCTCCCACACCGGATCCTGGTAGCGGGTAGATACGCCGAGGTCCAGCACGACCACCTTTTTCAGCCACAGTGCGTAGCTGTGCAGCACTGGTTTGTCGAAGCCGTAGTAGCGCTCCAGCTCGGCGATTTGCTCGGCCGACAGCGTGCCGCCATTGGCGGTGTCGCGCCGCTGGCCGCCCTGTTCTGCGCCGCTGACCATGGCCTCGGTGAGCATGCGCTCGATGGGGCCGCCGGGCACCACACGGGTGATGGCGAACACCAGCAGGGTGATGCCGATAAAGGTGGGAATGATCAGCAGGAGTCGTCGTATGAAATAGGCGAGCATAAGTCAGCGGCGCCATTGGCAACGACGTGAGGGCCTGCGCGGTGCAATCAAGGGGCTGTCCTTATCCCTGAATCAGGGCCCAAACTGCGAAACATTGGTGACATCGACGTACAGGGTCAGATACTGCCCCGGCTTCAGGTATTTGGCCGGGTTGATCTTGTTCCACTGGGCAATGTCGTTGATGCCAACATTGAATTTGCCGGCAATGCGCGCCAGCGAATCGCCGCTGCGCACGGTGTAGCCGACCTTGCGAATAATGCCGCGACCGTTACTGGCGGAGGGCTGTGTGGCAGCGCCGGTTTTCCAGATAGCCAGCTGTTGGCCGGGTCGAATGGTGTCGCCGGGAGCCAGGTTATTCCACTTGGACAGAGCGGACAGCCGAACGCCGTGCTGGCGGGCAATGGTCCACAGCGACTCGCCGGACTGCACGTTGTGGTAGACCTTGCTGCGGCCGTCACCGCTGCCGCTGTCCTGCGCGCTCGCCAGGCGCTGGTCGGCACTGAAGCGGTAATGGCCCTCGCCGCGACTGGCCGCAGGCAGCAGCAGTGT
>JBFHRT010000294.1:0-3621 GCA_041591575.1 Spongiibacteraceae bacterium | reverse complement strand
GTCACGTTCTCTTGATTATCCATGCGGGTGTCAGGTATGGCGCGGTGACCTGGCCATGCCGAAACAAGCGACGTTAGCACGCGTTGCCGCCGCTGAAAATGCTGGCTGTTCTGGCGGTAACGAAAACGTAATGCTCGCCGGGCACGCTCGCCAAGTTGTGTGGTACATTTTTGGGCTTCAAACAACGTATAAGCAGACTGTGACAGGAGCAGGCATGGGACCACTGAGCGGTATCAAGATTGTCGAAATAGCGGGTATTGGCCCCGGACCTTTTGCCGCCATGTTGCTGGCCGATATGGGGGCGGAGGTGATTCGCGTTGAACGCCCCGGTGGCTCTCTCTTCGGTGGTAGCCAGACCGAGCTGGATCTGCTCAACCGCGGCAAGCGCTGTATCTGCGTTAACCTCAAGAGTGAAGAAGGGCTGGCGGTGGTCAAGCAGCTGATTGCCGAGGCGGATGGACTGCTGGAGGGCTTTCGCCCGGGCGTGATGGAAAAGCTGGGTCTGGCTCCTGAGATTTGCCGGGGCATCAATTCCCGGCTGGTATTTGGCCGCATGACCGGCTGGGGCCAGGAGGGACCGCTGGCGCAGACGGCGGGGCACGACATCAACTACATCTCCATCGCCGGCGCCTTGCACCCCATAGGTCGTCGCGGTGAGAAGCCCGCGGTGCCGCTCAACCTGGTGGGCGATTTTGCCGGCGGCGGTATGTTGCTGGCTTACGGCATGGTTTGCGCGCTGCTCGAAGCCCAGCGTTCCGGTGAGGGGCAGGTGGTGGATGCGGCCATGGTGGACGGTTCGGCACTGTTGATGACCAGTATCTTTGCCGCGGCGCAAACCGGTTTCTGGTCGGAGCAGCGCGGCAGCAATATGCTCGACAGCGGCGCGCATTTTTACGAAGTGTATGAAACTGCCGACGGCCGCTATATGGCGGTAGGCGCCATTGAGACCCAGTTCTACCGCCAGTTCTGCGAACGCCTGGGGCTGGGTGAGGAGGAGCTGCACCATCAGTTTGATACCGAGATGTGGCCGGCGCTGAAGGAAAAAGTGCAGGCGGCCTTCCTGACCAAAAGCCGCGACGAGTGGTGCCAGATCTTCGCCGACAGCGACGCCTGTGTGACGCCAGTGCTGGCGATGAGCGAGGCCAGGGATCACCCCCACAACCGCGCGCGGCAGAGCTTTGTTGAGCGCGATGGTGTGTGGCAGCCGCGCACGGCGCCGCGCTTCAGCCGCACCGACGGCGGCGAACCGCGCCCGGCGGTGGCGCTGGGGCAGGACACTGAGGCGGTGCTGGCAGAGCTGGGTTACAGCGCAGAGCAGGTGGCGGCCATGCTGGAGTCCGGTGCCGTGAAGGGCCCCGAGCAATAACACTAACACTGAGTGACGACTGTTGCATGCAGGTGCGGCTTTAGCGGCACCTAAAAGAAGGGTGGTGAGTTGTGGCAGGTGAGTCAGACGCGATACTGGAAGTCGCGGTGCTCGACGTGCGTCCGGGGCAGGAGGCGGAATTTGAGCAGGCCTTTGAGCGGGCGCAGGCGATCATCGCGAGCATGAAGGGCTATGTGTCGCATCAGCTGCAGCGCTGCCTGGAAAATCCCAGCCGCTATGTGCTGCTGGTGAATTGGGAAACGCTGGAAGACCACACCGAGGGCTTTCGCGGCTCACCCCAGTATCAGCAGTGGCGCGAAATGCTGCACCATTTCTACGACCCGTTTCCCACCGTAGAGCACTACAGCGCTGTGTTTCAGGGCCGAGCGTAGCCGCTAAGCGGGTTCACCGCGAGTGGCGTTGTTCGCTCGGCGCATAGAACGGGTCTACTCCAGCCACTCATCCCAGGCGCTGGGCTGGTGCTCGTATACCGGCCCGCGGCTATCGCGCGGTGCCGGCGCCTTGTCTTTCAGGGCGTAGGCAAAGGCGATGATTTCCGCCACCGCCAGATATAGAAATTCGGGGATTTCCATGTTCAGCTCTACCTGCGACAGTAACTGCGTCAGTTGCTTGTCGCGGTAGATGGGAATGTCGTACTGCTCGGCGATTTGCAGAATGCTGTGGGCGACGTCGCCCTCGCCCTTGGCAGTGACACGCGGCGCGCCTTCGCCCTCGTACTGCAGCGAAACGGCGACTTCACCCGGGCGCTCGTCGCTCATGCCTGGTCCTCCAATACCGAGTGTAATTCGTGGGGCAGGGTGTCGGGGTGGGGCAGGCCCTGGTGGTGCTGAATGTCCACGCTGCTGATGCCGCGGGCTTGCAGTGCCTGTTGCAGTGCCGCGGTGCGCTGTTCGATCAATTCATGGGTTTCAGCCCGGTCTGCGTAAAAGATTATCTGCAGCTTGTCGGCCTGTTGTTCCAGTCGGGCAATCACCGGCCCGGTGCCGGGAAAATCGAACGACAAGGTGATGTGCCAGTGTGGCTCGGCCTCGGTTTCGTCGCGATGGCTATCGTCGCGCTGGATGTGCAACTGCCACACGTCGACACCGTCTTTGTCGCGCACGGGCAGTTCCAATAACCACTGCGGGCCGTGGCTTTCGCTCTGGCTTTGCAGATGCAGCAGCTGGTGGGTTTCCAGCCGCGCCAGGGTGTTTTCGGTGAGCTGCAGCAGCTGTTCCACCGCGCGCCCCGCAGGAGGTAGTGTGGAAGCCTCGGCGCGGGCCAGGGTTTGCAGTTGGCCGGGCAGGGGCTCGCGCCGCTGCAGGCTGGTTTGCGGCGCGGCGCCGGCTTGGGAGGTGGTTGGCGCGGTGCTGCCACTGGCGGGCGATGCCGTTGCGTTGGCTGCACTGCCGCGTGAGGCGGCCGCCAGCCGGTTGGCGCGGGCGGTCTCGGTATAGGCGGTGATGGGGTCGCTGGGCACTGCCGGACGGCCGGCAGTGGTGCCGGCTTGCGCAGCAGTTGCTGTTCCCGCCGGGGGCGCCGCCGCAGCAGCGCTCCCGGCTGGGGGGGGCGCCCCCGCAGAAGCGGGTGTCGCCACTGGCGAGCCACGTTGACTGCCGCCGAGGCTGCGCAGCAGTTGCAACAGCAGCGCCTTGAGATCATTTTGCGGGCTGACCGGCAGGCCGCGCTGCAGCTGCGCCTCAAGAAACAGTCCGCTCTGTTGCAGCGCGCGCTGAAGCCCGGCAGGGTCCGAGAATTGCTGCCGCGACGGCAGTTGATCCAGCGTTCTGGCGGCCTGTTGCAGCGCGGATTGCTCGCTGCCACTGTTGTTCAGCTGCCACAGCGCGGCCAGCAGTTTGGTCGGGTCCTGCTGCTGTGGCAGCAGGGCTTTCAGAAAGGGCGCCAGCAGCCGCTCCAGCGAGGGCTGTACCTGCAGGGTGGGGCGCTGTGAGGCATCGCGACCGGTGACGCGCAGGCGCAGTTCTTCGCCGGGGCGCAGTGGCTGGCCGGTCTCGGCCATCAGCCGTAAATCGCCGGCGGCCAGCTCGAACAGGTTGCCGGCGCGCTGCTGCAGTACCACGGCATCCAGCACCTTGCCCACTGGCAGCAGCTCGGTGGGACCCAGCGGCCGCGTCAGGCTGGCTGTCGGCGGCAGTGTCTCGGGTATTCTGACCATGGCGTTGACCGTTGCTGTGAGCGTCGCGCTGGTTGTCGGATTCAGTATACCTTGTCGTTAGATGTCGTCATTGCGAACG
>JBFHRT010000293.1:0-3629 GCA_041591575.1 Spongiibacteraceae bacterium | reverse complement strand
GGGCGCGGGGTGCCGGCCATCATCGAGATGGTGGCGATGACCCGTTTCGACTGCATGATCGGCTCCAGCGGCGGTCAGCGCCAGGCGGTGGCGCAGGCGGTGCATCATGCCCAGCACCGCAGCGCATTCGGCAAGTCACTGATTCAGCAGCCGCTGATGCAGAACGTGCTGGCGGACCTGCAGCTCGAGGTGGAGGGCTCGCTGGCGCTGACCCTGCGCATGGCACGGGCGCTGGATTCGCCGGCCAGTGAGCATGACCGCGCGCTGCTGCGCCTGGGCACTGCGGTGGGCAAGTACTGGATCTGCAAGCGCACGCCGCGCCACGCCTATGAGGCCATGGAGTGCATCGGTGGTAACGGGGTGATGGAGAACTGCATCATGCCGCGGCTGTACCGGGAGGCGCCGATCAACGCCATCTGGGAGGGTTCGGGCAATATCCAGGCGCTAGACGTGTTGCGCGCCATCGAGCGCTCGCCCGAGGCGCTGCAGGCCTGGTATGCGGAGCTGGCGCCGGCGCGTGCCGAACACCCGCTGCTGGAACAGGCGGCGATGAGCCTGCAGCGCGAGCTGACCGACCGCGCCGAGCTGCCCTTCCGCGCCCGCCATATTGCCGAGCAGCTGGCGCTGACCATGCAGGCGGCGCTGCTGGTGCGGGCGGGCAATGGCGCTGTGAGCGATGCCTTTATCGCCTCGCGGTTGGGTGGGCAGGGCGCCCGCGAGTACGGCACGCTGCCTCGCGGGCTGGATATTGCGGCTCTGCTGGATCGCGCCAAGCCACTGAAATAGCAGTAAAAATCCATCTCTTTTCATCGTGCGCCCGCCGTTCTGGCGGGCGCCATACGTACATTCCCTTGCCAAATCCGTCTTGCGCGGGGCATAATTTGGTCTAATATTAGCAGTGTCAACATCCGGCAGCGGCGGCATTGCCGCGCCTGAATGAACCAGCGAGGAAGGGACCATGCCCCAGTACAAAGCCCCCCTGCGGGATATGAATTTTGTCCTGCACGATCTGCTCAAGTGCGATGAGCATTACCCCAAGCTGCAGGGTCGCGAGGAAGTCAGCCCCGACCTGCTGGAAGCCATCATCAATGAGGGCGCCAAGTTCTGTCAGGAAGAGCTGGCGCCGATCAACGAACCTGCCGATGCCGAGGGTTGCACCTGGAGCGAGAACGGCGTCGCCACCCCCAAGGGCTACAAAGAGGCCTATGACAAATACGTCGAGGGCGGCTGGCCGGCGATGACCGCGCGCACCGAATTCGGCGGCCAGGGCCTGCCGGCCTCGGTGGGCCTGGTGCTGAACGAAATGGTCGGCTCCGCCTGCTGGGCCTGGAGCATGTACCCCGGCCTGTCTGGCGGCGCCGCGCGCCTGCTGGAAGTGCACGGCGACGAGCTGCAACAGCAGCGCTACCTGCCGAAGATGACCGAGGGCAGCTGGATGGGCACCATGTGCCTGACCGAATCCCACGCCGGTTCCGACGTCGGCCTGCTGCGCACCAAAGCGGTGAACAACGGCGACGGCACCTACGCCATCACCGGCACCAAGATCTTTATCTCCAGCGGCGAGCACGACATGGCGGAGAACATCATCCACCTGGTGCTGGCCCGCGTCGAGGGCGCCCCCGAGGGCACCAAGGGCATCTCGCTGTTCCTGGTGCCCAAGTTCCTGGCCGAAGAAGACGGCAGCCTGGGTGAGCGCAACAGCCTCAGCTGCGGTTCCATCGAGCACAAGATGGGCATCCACGGCAACGCCACCTGCGTGATGAACTTCGACGGCGCCACCGGTTACCTCATCGGCGAGGAGAACAAGGGCCTCAACAACATGTTCTTCATGATGAACACCGCGCGCATGGGCACCGCGTTGCAGGGCCTGTCGATGGGCCAGCTGGCCTACCAGGGCGCGCTGGATTACGCCCGCGAGCGCCTGCAGATGCGCTCGCTGTCCGGCCCCAAGAACGCCGAGGGCCCGGCCGACCCGATCATCGTGCACCCCGATGTGCGCCGCATGCTGCTCACCCAGAAGGCACTGACCGAAGGCAGCCGCGCCTTCCTGTACTGGATCGCGCAGCTGGTAGACCTAAGCTTCTACGCCGCCGACGAGGCCGAGCGCACCGAGGCCGACCAGATCCTGGGCCTGCTCACCCCGGTCGCCAAGGCCTTTGTCACCGAGACCGGCCTGGAAGTGGCCAACTACGGTGTGCAGGTGTTCGGCGGCCATGGCTACATCGCCGAGTGGGGCATGGAGCAGGTGGTGCGCGACGCGCGCATCGCCACCGTGTACGAGGGCACCACCGGCATCCAGGCGCTGGACCTGCTGGGCCGCAAGGTGATGGGCGACGGCGGCAAGGCGCTGGGCATGTTCACCAAGATGATTCACAAGTTCTGCGAGGCCAACAAAGACAAGGCCGGCATGACCGAATTCGTCGAGCCGCTGGCCGCCGTCAACAAGGAGTGGGGCGAGCTGACCATGAAGCTGGGCGAGAAGGCGATGCAGAACGCCGACGAGGTGGGCGGCGCTTCTGTCGACTACCTGATGTACGCCGGCTACGTGACCCTGGCCTATATGTGGGCGCGCATGGCGGAGCTGGCGGTGGACGGCGATGCCGGCGACAGCTTCCTGCAGGCCAAGCTCAAGACCGCGCGCTTCTACTACCACCGGATTCTGCCGCGCACCGAGTCACACAAGCTGACGATGCTGTCCGGCGTCGACAACCTGATGGATCTCGACGAAGACCAGTTCGCATTCTAAGTACTGACGTAACAAGCGCCGCCAACCGCAAGGTCTGGCGGCGTTGTTTTATTGAGGAGAAATTGCTGTGCCTGAGTATAAAGCCCCCCTTCGCGACATGCAGTTCGTGCTGCACGATGTATTTAACGCTGACCAGCAGTGGGCGCAAATGCCCGGTCTGGAAGAGGTCAACCGTGAACTGGCCGACGCCATTCTCGACGAGGGTGCCAAGATCACCCAGTCACTGATGGCGCCGCTGCACCGCTCCGGCGACGAAGAGGGTGTGAGCTGGAACGACGGCGTGGTCACCACGCCCAAGGGCTTCCCCGAGGCCTACAAAACCCTGGCCGAGGGTGGCTGGGGCGCGCTGGCCGGCGATCCCGAGTACGGCGGCCAGACCATGCCCAAGTCGCTGGTGCTGCTGTTTGAGGAGATGATGTACTCCTCCAACATCGCCATGGGCCTGTACCTGTCGCTGACCTCCGGCGCCTGCCTGGCCATCAGCAATCACGCCAGCGAGGAACTCAAGGCCAAGTACCTGCCCAAGATGTACGAGGGCACCTGGGCGGGCAGCATGTGCCTGACCGAATCCCACGCCGGTACCGATCTGGGCATGATCCGCACCAAGGCCGAGCCCCAGGCCGACGGCAGCTACAAGATCACCGGCACCAAGATCTTTATCACCGGCGGCGAGCACGACCTCACCGAGAACATCATCCACCTGGTGCTGGCCAAACTGCCGGACGCGCCGGCGGGTTCGCGCGGCATTTCGCTGTTCCTGGTGCCCAAGTTCAAGGTCAATGACGACGACAGCTTGGGCGAGGCCAACGGCGTCAGCTGTGGCTCGGTGGAGCACAAGATGGGCATCCACGCCTCCGCCACCTGCGTGCTCAATTTCGACGAG
>JBFHRT010000292.1:0-3656 GCA_041591575.1 Spongiibacteraceae bacterium | reverse complement strand
AGCCTGCTGCGCAAATGGGGCTTGCCGGAGCGAATTGCCGTGGCGGTAGAGCACAGCCACAGTCCGGAGGCGCCCGTTGCCGACGAATACCTGGCGTTCGCGCGCTGTGTGGCAGTGTCTGGTGCGGTGGCGGATATCTTTATCAGCGACGACACGGTCGCTGCCTACGCCTCGGCGGCCATGCTGGCCAGCGTGAGCCTGCAGATGGATGCAGCGCACTTTGGCGACTTGGTGCAGGAGCTCAGCGAGCAGATGCCTGAGCTCGAAGCGATGTTCAAGGTGGGCATGGAGTGCGACGAAGGCCTTACTGCTCTTCTTGACCAGGCGCGAGAGGCGTTGGTGACTCGCCATATGGCCACGATGCGCGTGGTTGACGAATTGCAGGGTACCGCGGCTTCGCTGGAGCTGCGCACGCGCAAGCTCGAGGAGAGTAGCCGCCGCGACGGCCTCACCGGACTTTATAACCGGGCCTACCTCGATGCCTGCCTTCCAGACTTGCTGGCGCACGCGAAGCGGCGTCGCCGTCCGCTGTGTCTGGCATTCGCCGACATCGATCACTTTAAGGCCATCAACGATGGCTACGGCCACACCGCCGGTGACATGGTGTTGAAGGCGGCAGGCCATATCCTGACCAGTAGTCTGCGCAGCAGCGACATTGTTGTGCGCTACGGCGGCGAGGAATTCGTGATCGTGCTGCCCGATACCGACCTTGAGCAGGCCCAGGCCATCTGCGAGCGTATCGTCAGGGGCTTCAGTCGGCGTGCACACCCGGTGGCGCGCGGCCGCGAGGTGCCGGTAACTATTTCCATTGGCCTGGCCTCGGCGCAACGAGGAGGCGGCTACGACGATGCCCAGGCGCTAATAGCGGCCGCTGACGCTGCGCTATACCGGGCCAAGGAAGAGGGTCGCAACCGCCTGGCGGTCGATGCCGGCGGGCTGCTGAACTAGCCCTGGTAACAGGCGGCTCGCGATTGCCGAGATACCGCTGCCCTCGCCAACCCCAGTGACCGGCTAGCAGACATTGATACCTGCAGTGCTTCAGTTTCTGGCCGATTTGTCAGCTGCGGCCGTCAGTGCCCCTGTGCTGCTATCGCTGCCTGCCAGTGGCTGACGCCACACCGGCAGGTTTGGCGTCATTGGCTGACGCCGGCCGAGCTCGCCGAGCAATGGAGCGAGTTCGTCACTGGTTAATGTCGGCTGTTGCAGCAGTTGTAGCTGTTGCGGGCTGGCCTGTGTGCTTTCGCCCTCGGGCAGGTAGATGGCGCCGGTGGAAAAATCCACCACAAAGGCGATCACGCCAGGGATGATAAACAGCAGCAGGCCGAGGCCGTCAAAGGCGACGATGGCGGGATCGAGCCGGCCTCCGCTTTGGCCCTTGCGCTCAGGGTGTAGGTAGGTGCCGCAGCCAACCTGCGTGATGGCAATGCACAGTGCCGCAGTGGTGGCGATCAGCTTGCGAGGCATTTTATGCTCCAGGCCATGGGTCCCTCCGTCGGTCGCACCTCCATAGACTATAGCTGACAATAGCCCCTGTGTTGCCGTGTTGTCGCAGGTAGGGGGCGGCGGCTTCTGCTATCATCCTCGGCCTGAACATAGCTGGGCGAGGTCGATGACGGTCGAGGCGTTGTTGGAAAAATTGGCAGACGGCGAATTCCACTCTGGCGAAGAGCTGGGGCAGTGGCTGCAGGTCAGCCGCACGGCGGTATGGAAACAACTGCAGAAGCTGGAGCAGTTGGGGTTGCCGCTGGAGTCAGTGAAGGGGCGGGGCTATCGCCTGTGCGGCGGTATTGACCTGCTGTCGGCGGTGGCAGTGGAGGCGGCCCTCAGCGAGACCGCACGCGCCCGCATCAGCAAGCTGGACATCCGCAGTGTGGTCGACAGCACCAACACCGTGGTCAGTCAGGCCGCGGCCTCAGGTGCCACTGCCGGCTATGCCTGCGCCGCCGAACAGCAAAGTGCCGGCCGCGGCCGCCGCGGTCGCCCCTGGGTGAGCCCCTACGCGCAGAACCTGTATTTTTCGTTGCTGTGGGAATTTGAGGGCGGCGCCGCGGCGCTGGAGGGGCTGAGCCTGGCGGTTGGCGTCGCCGTGGCACGGGTGCTTGCCCGCCAGGGCCTGGCCTCGGTGCGACTGAAGTGGCCCAACGACGTGCTCGCCGACGGTGGTAAGTTGGCCGGCATTCTGCTGGAAATGCATGGTGACGCCGCCGGCCGTTGCCAGGTGGTGGTGGGCGTTGGCCTCAACGTGACGATGCGCACGGGTGAGGGCATCGACCAGCCCTGGACCGATCTTGCCAGCCTGTTGCCGCAGCCGCCATCGCGCAGCGAACTGCTGGGGCTGCTGCTTAGTGAGCTGGTAGAGGTGCTTGCGTGCTTTACCCGCGACGGCTTTGCGGCGTTCCGTGAGGAGTGGCAGGCCCTGGACGCGTTTCGCGACAGCGAGGTCACGGTGCGCCTTGGTGACAACGTGGTGCCAGGCATCGCTCGCGGCGTCGACGTCAATGGCGGCCTGCTGTTGGAGACTGCCACCGGCCGCCAGGTCTTTAACGGTGGCGAAGTCAGCCTGCGCAGAAAGCTATGAACCCTTCTCCCGCTATTCTCGAATTCGATCTGGGCAATACCAGCGTCAAGTGGCGGTTGCTCGATGCCGCCGGCACTCGCCAGGGCGGCGGCCGGCTAGAGGGTATTACCGATGCGGCGCTGTCGTTGCTGGCGGCCGAATTGCCGCCGCTGGCGCGAGTGCGTGTGGCCTCGGTGGTGGCTGAGGGCAGCGAGCGGGTGCTGGCAGACTGGGCGCGGTCCAGTTTCGGGTTGCGCGCCGAGTTTGCTCGCACGACGGCCAGTTGCTGCGGTCTGCGCAACAGTTATGAGGATCCGTCGCGCATGGGAGCTGACCGCTGGCTGGCGATGCTGGCGGCGTATCGGGAAGCCGCCGGCCCGGTGCTTGTGATCGATATCGGCAGTGCGCTGAAGTTGGACTTTGTGTCCGAAAATGGTGAGCATCTCGGCGGCTATATTGTTCCGGGGCTGGGCTTGATGCAGCGCGCGCTGGTCGCCGGCACCGACCGGGTGCGTTTCAGCGAGGCAGACGCCGGCGACTGGCGCCAGCCCGGGCGGTCGACCGCCGAGGCGGTGTGCCGAGGTGCGGCGCTGGCGTCATCGGGGGCGGTGATGGCCGCGCTGCAGGTGGCTGATGCCCAGCTGCCGGCGGGCTATGCGGTGTTTCTCGCCGGCGGCGATGCGGACCAGCTGTCAGATGTGTTGGTGCCGGTGTCCCAGCAGAGGCTGTTCTGCCGCCCGGAGTTGGTGATGGACGGACTGGCGCTGACCCTGCCTTAAAGAGCTGATGTCGAAAGTGGTGTTGTCGAATGCAGGATGAGGATTGCCGATGCGCTGGGTTTTTCTGCTGCTGGTAATGGCCAACGGCTTCTACTATTGGTGGTGGCAGCAGTCGCGGCCGCTGCCGGAGCAGGCGGTCTTGAGTGCGGCCGACGATGGGGTGGGAGCGCTACAGCTGCTATCGGAGCTGGGCGCCGAGCCGGTCGCTGTTGCGCCGACAGCCGCCGCCGCGGATGCGCTGGCGCTTGCCGGCTCTGCCAGTCAGGCCCCGCCGCCAGCGCTCGCAGAGCAGCAACCCCGGTGCTGGCAGCTGGGGCCTT
>JBFHRT010000291.1:0-3656 GCA_041591575.1 Spongiibacteraceae bacterium | reverse complement strand
GGCATCCTCGACAAGGAGATGGTGAGCTACGAGGAGCAGGCGCTGTGGCTGCTGGGGCGGGCCGCCCAGGGCAGTATGCGCGATGCCCTCAGCCTCACTGACCAGGCCATTGCCTTCGGTTCCGGTAAGCTGATTGAAACCGACGTGCGTCAGATGCTGGGCACCATCGACCAGGGCGCGGTCTACCGCCTGGTGCAGGCCCTGGCGGCTACTGATGCCGCAGAATTGCTGGCGGCGGTTGCGCAGCTGGCGGAGCACGGTGTCGATTTTGCCGGCGTGCTGGAGGAGTTGCTGCGGCTGCTGCACCGCATTGCCATTGGTCAGGCACTGCCAGCGGCACTGGACAACAGCCTCGGCGACCGCGAGCGGGTGCTGGCGCTGGCCGGGCAGCTGGCCGGCGAAGATGTACAGCTCTATTACCAGATGGGGCTGGCGGGGCGCCGCGACCTGCCACTGGCGCCAGATGCCCGCAGCGGTTTCGAGATGGTGCTGTTGCGCATGCTGGCCTTCCGGCCGGCGGGCGTGCACCAGCTGCCAGCAGCCGACTTGCCGGCGCCTGCGGCGCAGCCGGTTGCCCAGGGCGCCCAGCCCAGCGCAGCCAGCCCCCAGCCCCCTGC
Source organism: Spongiibacteraceae bacterium (assembly GCA_041591575.1). GTDB lineage: Bacteria > Pseudomonadota > Gammaproteobacteria > Pseudomonadales > Spongiibacteraceae > JBFHRT01. The sequence continues at coordinate 3,039 of JBFHRT010000291.1, read as the reverse complement.
ACAGAGCCCGACGCCCGTCACAGGGAGCCCTCAGCTAGGTACAGGGAGTCCTCAGTTAAACACAGGGAGCCCTCAGCCCACCGCAGGGAGCCCTCAGCCTGGCACTGAAAGCCCCCAGCCCATGGCGAGCGGCCCCCAGTCAGGGAGCGCGCCCACGCCGCCACCGGGCGGCAGCTCGCAAGCGGGCGCCGAAGCAACGCAAGCACAGCCCCCTGGGTCCGCTGCAAGCAACGCCCCCCCGGTGATGGAAACGCCGCCACTGCCGACAGCGGATGAATTGCCGCCGGAGGCTGTGGCCAGCCCAGAGGCACCGACGGAGGCCCCCCCGCCAAAAAAGCCTGAAGCGCCGGAGCCGCGCCCGGCGATCGAGGCGGCGCCGGCTGTCGAGGTGGCCCCGGCGGTTGCAGCGACTAACGGGCATGCCGCGACTGCCGCGGCGAGCACCACCTCGGGCGCTGATGTGGCTGCTGAAGCCGCGGAGCCTGCAGCGGCGCTGCCGTTCGCGCAGCTGGATGCGCGCAGCTGGTGCGAACAGTTCGATTACCTGCCACTGCCCGGCATGCTGGGCAATATCGCCTCGCACTGCGTGCTCGATGCCATTGAGGGCGACAAGCTGGTGCTCAGTCTGGACGAGAACAATGCCAGCCTGTTCAATGAGCGCCATGTCGAGCGCATGCAGCAGGCACTGGGCGAGTATTTCGCGCGCCCCATCGAGGTGGCGCTGACCATTTCCAGTGTCAACGCCGAGACCCCTGCAGCCTACCGCCTGCGCCGTCAGGCAGAAAGGCTGGCCGCGGCGCAGCAGGCGCTGGATAATGACCCTGTGGTGCAGTTATTGCGCCGGGAATTTGATGCTGAGATTGAAGCGGGCTCGATTCAGCCCGTGGCACTCACTAGAGGTAAAGTCTGATGACACCGAATATCGGCGACTTGATGAAAAAAGCCGGCCAGATTCAGGAAGAAATGAAAAAGGCCCAGGAAAAGCTCGCCAACGCCGAGGTGCAAGGCGAGGCCGGCGCCGGCCTGGTCAAAATCACCATGAACGGCCGCCACGACGTCAAGCGCGTAAACATTGATGATAGCCTGATGGGTGGCGACCGCGAAATGCTGGAGGATCTGCTGGCGGCGGCGGTCAACGATGCCGTGCGCAAGGTCGAAGCCAACAACCGGGAGATGATGTCGGGCATGATGTCTGGCATGGGAGCGCCCGGCGATTTCAAAATGCCCTTCTAGAGCCCGACCATGAGTTTTAGCCCGGTCATCGACGAGCTGATCAATGCGCTGCGCTGCCTGCCCGGGGTCGGCCCCAAGTCTGCCCAGCGCATGGCCTTTCATCTGCTGGAGCGCAATCGCGAGGGCGCCCAGAGTCTGGCTCAGGCGCTGGCCAGCGCCGCCGAGCGGGTCGGCCACTGCCGCAGCTGCCGTACCCTGACCGAACATGATCAGTGCGCCATCTGCCAGGATGCGCGGCGCGAGCGTGAAACCATCTGTGTGGTGGAAACGCCGGCGGACGTGGCTGCGCTGGAGCAGGCCGGCGGCTACCGCGGCCTGTATTTCGTACTGATGGGGCACCTGTCGCCCATCGACGGCATCGGCCCTGAAGACATCGGCATCGACGTGCTGCTGGAACGGGTGGCCGAGCTGGCGGTCAAGGAAGTGATTCTAGCCACCAATCCCACCGTGGAGGGGGAGGCCACCGCCTACTTCATCACCGAACAGCTGCGCAAACAGGGTGTCAGGGTTAGCCGCATTGCCCATGGCGTGCCGCTGGGCGGCGAGCTGGAATATGTTGACAGCGGTACTCTGGCACACGCCCTGAGTGGCCGCCGCCCTGTAGAGTAAGCCATTACCGTGTCATATCACTATATCGACAGTAATACCGCGCTCGCCGAATGCTGCCTGCATTGGCAGTCGGCTGAGCTGCTGGCGCTGGATACCGAATTTATCCGCACCGACACCTTCTATCCGATTCTCGGCCTGATCCAGATCGGCGACGGAGAAGCCCAATACCTGATTGACCCGCTGTGCATCGACCAGTGGCAGCCGCTGGTTGCCGTGTTGCAGTCGCCGGCGGTCGTGAAAATCGTGCACTCCTGCAGCGAAGACTTGGAAGTGCTGCAGCGGGCGCTGGACTGTGTGCCATCGCCGCTGCTGGATACCCAGCTGGGCGCCGCGCTGGCGGGCTACCGCAGCGGCCTCAGCTACCAGAACCTGGTGGCGGAGTGTCTGGGCGAGCATGTGCCCAAAGGTGAGACCCGCTCCGACTGGCTGCAGCGCCCGCTGACCGCCAGCCAGTGCGACTATGCGGCCTTGGATGTGCTCTACCTGCCGCAGGTGTTCAGGCAGCTGCAGGCCCGCTTGCACGCCGAGGGCCGCATGGACTGGTGGCGAGAGGAGGGCGAGCGCACCGTGGCGCAGGCGCTGGCGCCGCTGGATCTGACGCTCTATTACCGCAAGGTGAAAAGTGCTTGGAAGCTGTCCCGGCGCCAGCAGGGTGTATTGCAGCGGCTGTGCGAATGGCGCGAGCGTCAGGCGCGCGAGCGCGATATCCCGCGCGGGCGCGTGATCAAGGATGCGGTGTGTTATGAAATAGCGCGCTGCTGCCCGCGCCAGCGCGCACAGCTGGCCGACATTCGTGATTTGCCGCCGCCGGCGCTGCGCCGCTACGGCGACGAACTGCTGGCGCTGGTCAAGGCCGGCGTTGAGGCCGCCGACGGCGAGCTGCCGCCGGCGCTGCCCAAGCCGCTGCCCCGGGAGCAGGCCCAGCAGATGCAGCAGCTGCGCCAGCTGGCCGACAGTATTGCCGAGCAGCTGCAGCTGCCGGCGGACCTACTGGTGCGCAAGCGTGACCTGGAGTCACTGCTGCGCAGCGCCCAATCCAGCCCGGCCCTTCCCGACGAGCTGCGCGGTTGGCGCGAGGCGGTGGTGGGGCGGGCATTGCTCGAAGCAGTAGAAACTTTATGACGACGGTATCCCTATGAAAACGGAATCCACGAAAACGCTGTGCACCATCTATCGCAGCCCCCGGCGCGAGGGTAT
>JBFHRT010000290.1:0-3662 GCA_041591575.1 Spongiibacteraceae bacterium | reverse complement strand
TGCTGGGCGTGCTGGTGGTGCGCTACTCGCTGCTGCAGCTGGTGCAGCACGAAACCTACCAGACCCAGTCCGATCGCAACCGCATCCAGCTGCAGCCGATTCCGCCCAAACGAGGGCTGATCTTTGACCGCAACGGCGTGTTGCTGGCGGAAAACGTACCCAGCTACAGCCTTAACATCGTGCGCGAGCGGGTCAAAGACCTCGATACCACGCTGGAACAGCTGCGCGAGCTGCTGGCGATTGACGATGATGACGTTGCCAAGTTCCGGCGCCGGCTCAAGCGCCGCCGCCCCTATGAGGCGGTGCCACTGCGTTTTCGCCTGAGCGAGGCCGAAATCGCCACGGTGGCAGTCAATCGCTACCGTCTGCAGGGGGTTGAGGTTCACGCCGAACTGGTGCGCCACTACCCGGAGGGGGAGCTGCTGGCCCACGTGCTCGGCTATGTCGGGCGCATCAGCGAGAGCGAGTTGGCTGAGATTGACCCGGTCAACTACAGCGGTACCCACTACATCGGCAAGATTGGCGTCGAGAAATTTTACGAGCACACCCTGCACGGCACAGTGGGCTACCAGAACGTGGAGACCAACGCCCGCGGCCGGGTACTGCGCGTGCTTGAGCGCCACGACCCGGTGCCCGGTGCCGACCTGCACCTGCACCTGGATATCGAGGTGCAGCGGGTGGCGCAGCAGGCGCTGGGCAACGAGCGCGGCTCGGTGGTGGCCATCGACCCCAAGACCGGCGGCGTGCTGGCGATGGTCAGCACCCCGTCCTTCGACAGCAATCTGTTCGTGCATGGCATCAGCAGTCGCGACTACAACGCGCTGCGCGAATCGCTGGATCTGCCGTTGTTCAACCGCTCGCTGCTGGGGCAGTACCCCCCGGGCTCCACGCTCAAGCCCATATTCGGTTTAGCTGGTCTGCATTACGGTGTGATCACCCCGGCCACCCGTGTGCGCGACCCAGGCTGGTACAAGCTCGCCAACGACGACCGCCTCTACCGCGACTGGAAGGACGGCGGTCACGGCGCCTGGGTTAACTTGCACCAGTCCATTGTCGAGTCCTGTGACGTCTTTTTCTACGACATGGCTTACAAGCTCGGCGTCGATCGCATCCACGAATTCGGCCAGCAGTTCAACCTGGGTTCCATCACCGGAATCGACAGCGACAACGAGCGCCGCGGCCTGCTGCCGTCGCGGGAGTGGAAGCGCAACAACCGTGGGGTCGACTGGTATCCCGGCGAGACCCTCAACATCGGCATCGGCCAGGGTTACATGCTGACCACACCGCTACAGCTGGCGGTGTCCACCGCCGCAGTGGTCAACCGTGGCCAGCGCCACGTGCCGAGGCTGGTCAATACCATCGGCTCGGAGCCGGTGTTCAGTCCCCAGCCGCCCCCGGTTCAGATTGCTGATCCCGCCTATTACGATATTGTGCTGGCGGCCATGGAAGATGTGGTGCACGGCCGCAAGGGCACCGCCGCCCGCATTGCCAGGGGCGCCAGCTACCGTATGGGCGGCAAGACCGGTACCGCCCAGGTGATTGGTATTGTCTCCCACGAGGACTACGATCCGGCGCTGGTCGCCAAGCGCCAGCGCGACCACGCGCTGTTTGTGGGCTATGCGCCGGCGGAGGCACCGGAGATTGTGGTGGCGGTGATTGTGGAGAATGGCGAGCACGGCAGCACCGCGGCAGCGCCGATCGCGCGCAAGGTGTTCGATGCCTACCTGGCACCGCAGACCGTTGGGCAATGGCAGATGTCGAAGGAATCTGGGCTGGGGTTGATTGAATGAGTAACTCTGATTTTGTCCGGCAGCTGCCGCGTGATCACCACCGCGTCACCGCCTCCAGCTCGCTGTCGCAGCAACTGCGCATCGACCTGCCCCTGCTTTTTTTGCTGCTGATGCTCACCGGTGTCGGCCTGGTGGTGCTGTATAGCGCCAGCGACTCCAGTAGCGCGACGGTGTTGCGCCAGAGCCGCTTCCTGCTGATTGCCTATTTCGTGATGTTTGCTGTTGCCCAGCTCAATATCGAGCGCCTCAAACGCTACGCGCCAGCGGCCTACGGCGTCGGCCTGGTGCTATTGCTGGCGGTGCTGGTGGCGGGTACGGGGGCCAAGGGTGCCCAGCGCTGGCTCAGCATCGGTGGATTTCGCTTTCAGCCCTCGGAGCTGATGAAACTGGTAGTACCCATGGCCGTGGCCTGGTATCTGGCGGCGCGGCCGCTGCCGCCGCGGCTGCGCTGTGTGGCCATCAGTCTGGTGATGATTTTTGTACCGACGGTGATGATCGCGCGGCAGCCCGATCTCGGCACCTCCATATTGATCGCCGCCTCCGGCCTGTTTGTGCTGTTTCTGGCCGGCATTAGCTGGCGCTTTATCGCCGCCTGTGCCGCCGCATTGGTGGCCGCGGCCTGGCCCATGTGGCTGTTTGTGCTGCACGACTACCAGCGCCAGCGGGTATTGACCCTGCTCAACCCGGAGCGCGACAAGCTGGGTGCCGGCTGGAACATTATCCAGTCCAAGACCGCCATCGGCTCCGGCGGCCTGGACGGCAAAGGCTGGCTGCAGGGCACCCAGTCCCATCTGGATTTCCTGCCTGAGAGCCACACCGATTTTATTATTGCCGTACTCGCCGAAGAATTCGGCCTGCGCGGCGTGCTGCTGTTGCTGATTCTGTATATGCTGATCATCGCCCGCGGCCTGTGGATCGGTCTCAACGCCAAGCACAGTTTTGGCCGATTACTGGCCGGGAGTATTACGCTTACATTTTTTGTCTATGTGTTCGTGAATATGGGTATGGTGTCAGGATTGCTGCCAGTGGTGGGTGTACCATTGCCCCTGGTCAGTCAGGGTGGCACCTCGCTGGTGACGTTGCTGATCGGCTTCGGCATCCTGATGAGTATCCGCGCCGACGAGCGCCTGATACATCAGTAACGCCGCCGCGCTTTCGGTGCGAACCAGCGGCGAAATGGCATAACAAAATCCAATAAGACAGGACGGTTTACAGGGTATGAAGAAACTCGGTTGTTGGTTGTTGGTATTGGCCGCGCAGATGGGTAGCTTTGCCCACGCCGGCTACGAAGATCATCCAGAAGCTGCCGCGTTTATTGAGCGCATGGTGAGCGAACACAAGTTCGACCGCCAGGCACTGCGCAGCCTGTTGGCGCAAGCGGAGCGCAAGCAGTCGATTCTCGACGCCATCGCGCGCCCGGCCGAGAAGGTGCTGGAGTGGAAGGACTACCGCAAGATTTTTATCCAGGATTCGCGTATCGAACAGGGCGTTGCTTTCTGGAAGGAGCACCGCGACACCCTGGCCCGCGCTGAGCGCGAAACCGGCGTGCCCGCCTCGGTCATCGTCGCCATCATCGGCGTGGAGACCCGTTACGGCCGCCACAAGGGCAACTACCGGGTGGTGGATGCGCTGGCCACGCTGGGCTTTGACTACCCGCCGCGAGCCAAGTTTTTCAGCAAGCAGCTGGGCGAACTGCTGCTGATGGCGCGTGAGCAGGGCTTTGACCCGTTGGACTTGAAAGGCTCTTACGCCGGTGCCATGGGTTTCGGCCAGTTTATTCCCAGCAGCTACCGCGCCTATGCCGTCGATTTTGATGGCGACAAGGTCGCCGACATCATCGACAACCCGGTGGATGCCATCGGCAGTGTTGCC
>JBFHRT010000289.1:0-3663 GCA_041591575.1 Spongiibacteraceae bacterium | reverse complement strand
TCGCCGCGCACTTCCTGCACCTGGTTGTCGGCGTCGGTGATGATCCAGTGGCGGTTGAGCAGGCGCACGGCTTCGTCGCCGTGGTTGTGGATGGTGATGGTGTAGGCGAAGGCGTAGCGATTTTCTTCCGGTAGCGACTGGTTTTCCAGGTACTCGGTGACGACGTCGACGCTAACCGCGTTGTTGGTGGCTTCTTGGGTCATGGCTTTCCTGTGATCGGGGGCCTGTCATTGAGCGTTAGCAGCTCACACTTATTCTGATGCCGGCAATTCACTGCAGCGATTGGCAATGGCGACGAATTCCGCCAGCGTCAGCCGTTCGGGGCGAACGCTGGGGTCGATGCCCAGCTCGCTGAGCTGCTGTTCGCTGATCAGGTTCTTGAGCGCATTGCGCAGGGTTTTGCGGCGCTGGTTGAAGGCTTCGCGCAGTACCCGCTGCAACATACGCACATCGCGCGCCGGGTGCGGTAGCTCGGCGTGGGGCTGCAGCCGCACAATGGCCGACTGCACCTTGGGGCGCGGGGTGAAGGCTTCGGGCGGCACCTCGAACAGGTTCTGCACCCGGCAGTAGTACTGGGCCATCACCCCCAGGCGGCCGTAGTTCTTGCTGCCGGGCTCGGCCGCCAGCCGCTCTACCACTTCCTTCTGCAGCATGAAGTGCATGTCGCGGATGTGCTGTTGCTGTTCCAGCAGGTGGAAGATCAGCGGTGTGGAGATGTTGTAGGGCAGGTTGCCCACCACCCGCAGCGGCTGTTCGCCCTTGAGGCTGGCGAAATCGAAATTCAGCGCGTCGCCCTGGTGGATATGAAAGTTGTCGGCGCCGGCGAATTGCTCGCGCAGCCGCGGCACCAGGTCCCGGTCCAGCTCGATCACGTCCAGGCGGCCGCCGCTGTCCACCAGCTCCTCGGTGAGCGCGCCCTGGCCGGGGCCGATCTCCACCAGGTGGTCGCCCGCGCGCGGGGCGATGGCGCGCACGATGCGTGAGATCACGCCGGGGTCGCGCAAAAAATTCTGGCCGAAGCGCTTGCGTGCGCGGTGGGGTTGTTGCTCGCTCATGCCGGGGTCTCGTTGGCGGTCGTGCCGCTGTGGTGGCCTGCCAGGGTGATGGCCATGCGCAGCGCGGCGTAAAGGCTGCCGGGATCGGCGCGGCCGCTGCCGGCCAGGTCCAGGGCGGTGCCGTGGTCTACCGAGGTGCGCACGATGGGCAGTCCCAGGGTGATGTTGACCGCCTCGCCAAAGCCCTGGGCCTTGAGTACCGGCAGGCCCTGGTCGTGGTACATGGCCAGCACCGCGTCGCACTGGGCCAGGTTGTGGGGGGTGAAGGCGGTGTCGGCGGGCAGCGGGCCGATCAGCTGCATGCCGCTGGCGCGCAGGCGCTCCAGGCAGGGCTCGATGATATCGATTTCCTCGTGGCCGAGGTGGCCGCCCTCGCCGGCGTGGGGGTTGAGGCCCAGTACCAGGATGCGCGGCTCGCTGTGGCCAAACTGCTGCCGCAGGCTGCGCCGGAGAATGCCCAGTACTTCACTGAGGCCGGCGTCGGTGATGGCGTCGGCCACCTGGCGCAGCGGCAGGTGAGTGGTGGCCAGCGCCACCCGCAGGCTCTCGGTGGCGAGCATCATCACCACCTTGGGCACGCCGCAGCGCTCGGCCAGGTATTCGGTGTGGCCACTGAAGGCGACGCCACCGTCATTGATCACGCCCTTGTGCACCGGCGCCGTGACCAGCGCATGGCAGTGGCCGTTGCGGCAGGCGTCGGTGGCGCTCGCCAGAGTTTCTAGCACGTAGGCGGCGTTGGCGCTGTCCAGCGTGCCGGGGCGGCTGGCGGCGCGCAGGTTCACCGGCAGCACCTTGAGATGGCCGGCGGCCTGGGGCCGGGGCGGCGCGTTGAAGTCGACGGGCTCCAGGGTCAGCGGCAGGCCCAATAGGGCGGCGCGCTGGGCCAGCAGCTCAGGGTCGGCCACCGCGACCAGCTCCACCGGCTGCTCGCGCTGGGCCAGCTGCACCACCAGCTCGGGGCCGATGCCGGCGGGCTCGCCGGGGGTGATGGCGATGCGCAGTGTCATTGTCTACTCCTATGAAACAGGCAGGACGCTGGACGGAAGACGGGGGACGCTGTGGCTCCATGAATCATGCCGCATGTTCGCCCACGGGGTGGGCTCCTAGGTGCCGATGCTGAGCGCGGTAGTAGCCCAGCCCCCTGGGCGAATGCGGCGGCACCGCTTTTGCGTCTCCCGTCTCCCGTTTAGCGTCTGGCGTATAACGCTCGAGCCGGACTATTTAATATCGACATAGGCTTCGTCGCGGATCTTGCGCAGCCAGATGTCCAGCTCTTCCTGGTATTTGCGCTCGTGGATGATGGAGCGGGCCATGCGCCGGCGCAGCTCGGCGGTGACGTCTTCGTCGCGGCGTTCCTCCACCTGCAGCACATGCCAGCCGTAGCGGCTCTTGAAGGGCTGGCTGATGTCGCCGGGGGCGGTGTTGTCCATGGTTTCCTGGAACTCGGGCACCAGCTGGCCGGGGCTGGTCCAGCCGAGGTCGCCGCCCTCCTGGGCGGAACCGATGTCTTCGGAATAGGCCTTGGCCAGCTCGCGGAAGGACTCACCGGCCAGTGCGCGCCGGCGCAGTTCGGCGGCCAGCTCGCGGGTCTGCTGCTCGTCGCGGATGGCGGAGGGCTTGAGCAGGATATGGCGCACCCGGGTCTGGCGGATCAGCTCTTGGTGGCCGCGGCTGTCCAGCAGCTGCACCACGTGGAAACCGCTGGCGCTTTTCAGCGGCGCGGACACCTCGCCGTTTTTCATGGTGGGGGCGATTTCGGCAAACAGGCTGGGCACGTCGTCCAGTTTGCGCCAGCCCAGGTCGCTGACGCGCACCGAGTCACTGCCCAGCTGCTGGTAGTCGCTGCCGGCGCGCAGCTTGGCGGCGACGCTCTCGGCGCGCTGTTGCGCAGCGCGGATGTCGCTGTCGCTGGCTTCGCTGCTCAGCGGCACCAGGGCGTGGGCGAAGCGGTACTCGGGGGCGGTGCGGCTGCGACCCTCTTCGGACTCCAGGAAATTCTCGATCTCCTGATCGCTGATCTGAATGCGCTGGTTGACGTTGCCGCGCTGCACCTGCTGCAGAATCATCTCGCGGCGGATCTGCTCGCGGGCCAGGGCGTAGGGGGTGCCGGCTTCATCCAGCGCGCGCTGGAATTCGGGCAGGCTCATGTTGTTCTGGGCGGCGACCCGGGCCATGGCGGCGTTGAGTTGCTCGTCGCTGATGCGCAGTCCCACCCGCTGGGCCATCTGCATCTGGATGCTTTCGATGATCATTACATCCAGCACCTCGCGGCGCAGCCGCTCCTCGGGCACTTCCTGGCCGGCCTGGGCGAGGTTGGCGCGAATCTGGCTCAGCCGTCCCTCCAGCTCGCTGGCGAGGATGATGTCGTCGTCGATGATGGCGGCGATGCGGTCCAGCGGCTCGGTGGCCGCCGTGGCGAACAACGGCAGGGCGGCGAGCAGGGCGATCGACAGGGATTGGATCAGGTGTTTAGTCATCATTTGTCACGGTAGCCAAAGATAGTTTCTTCCAGCACGCTGGCGATTTTGTCGCCGAGTCCGCCGAGCCCTTTGAGCTGGAACTCCAGCAGGATGGCCTCGTCGGTGGTCAGTGCATTAGACCCGTCACT
>JBFHRT010000288.1:0-3674 GCA_041591575.1 Spongiibacteraceae bacterium | reverse complement strand
TGGATCAGCTGGTATCAGCGGTGCTGACGAAAACCGGGTTGGCGCCAGGATACCTGGAGCTGGAGCTTACCGAAACGGTTTCCATGGAAGATCCCATTCGGGTGGCAGCGGTGCTGGCAGACCTTCGCGCACTGGGAGTGGGGCTGGCCATTGATGACTTCGGCACCGGCTATTCCAACCTGCTCTACCTGCGCCGTTTTCCGCTGGACAAGCTCAAGCTCGATGGCGGTTTTGTCAGCGACATTACACACAATGCCGACAGTCTCGCCATCACCGAAGCGGTGATTGCCATGGCGCACAGCCTGGGGCTGAAAATCGTGGTGGAAAAAGTGGAAAGCGAGGCGCAGGCCGTGATTCTGGCCCAGCATGGCTGCGACATGATCCAGGGCTATTACTACAGCCGACCGCTGCCCGCCACGCAGTTTGCCGAAATGCTGCAGCGAGAGGCGCGCCGCTTAGGGCAGGGTGTGCACGAGAATTAAGCGCCAGCGCCAGGCCAGTGGTGGCGCGGGTTTCAGCTGACGCTGCCCCTGGCGCGCTGTTCGGCGTCGTCGAGCTCGGCCAGCATCGCGTCCAGCTCTGCGCGCTGGGCCAACAACTTCTGCCGGTGAGCGTCGATGGTCACCAGCAGCGCTTCCATCTGTTTGTGGTTGTCCACCGGGTCGTACATGTCGATGATCTGGCGGCTTTCCGCTAGCGTGAATCCCAGCCGCTTGCCGCGCAGAATCAGCTCCAGGCGCACGCGGTCGGCGCCCGTGTACAGCCGCTTCTGCCCCTCCCTGGTGGGCTGGATCAGGCCCTGCTCCTCGTAGAAGCGAATGGTTCGGGTGGTGACGCCGAATTCGCGGGCGAGGTCGGAGATGCTGTAACTGTCTGACATAAATAGGCTTCCTGGGAGTCGTCGCGGCAGCTGGCCGCGGCGCAGAGTATACTATAGCTGGTAGTTGACGTTAACGTAAACGTAAGTATACTGGCTGCATGTTTATCTGGAGGCTGTTACCGTGACCGTGTCCTACCCCACACTCAACTTCGATCTCGGCGACGAAATCGACATGCTGCGCGACTCCGTGCACCAGTTCGCACAGGCTGAGATAGCGCCTCGCGCTGCCGATATCGACCGCGACAACCTGTTTCCCGCCGACTTGTGGCGCAAGTTCGGCGAGCTGGGCCTGCTCGGGCTGACGGTGGAGGAGGCCTATGGCGGCAGCGGCATGAGCTACCTGGCCCATACCGTGGCCATGGAAGAAATCAGCCGCGCCTCGGCCTCGGTGGGTCTGTCCTACGGTGCTCACTCCAACCTCTGCGTCAACCAGATCCGCAAAAACGGCAGCGAGGCGCAGAAGCAAAAATACCTGCCCAAGCTCTGCAGCGGTGAACACGTGGGGGCGCTGGCCATGTCCGAGCCCAATGCCGGCTCCGACGTGGTTAGCATGAAGCTGCGCGCGGAAAAACGTGGCGATCACTACGTGCTCAACGGCAACAAGATGTGGATCACCAACGGTCCCGATGCCAACGTCTACGTGATTTATGCCAAGACCGAGCCCGAGGCCGGTTCGCGCGGCATCACCGCTTTTATCGTTGAACGTGACTTTCCCGGATTCTCCCGCGCCCAGAAGCTGGACAAGCTCGGTATGCGCGGCTCCAACACCTGCGAGCTGGTGTTCGAAGACTGTGAAGTGCCTGTCGAGAACGTGCTCGGAGAAGAGAATGCCGGCGTCAAGGTGCTGATGAGCGGTCTCGACTACGAGCGCACCGTGCTCTCCGGTGGCCCGGTGGGGTTGATGCAGGCCTGCGTGGATGTGGTGCTGCCCTACGTGCACGACCGCCAGCAGTTCGGCCAGAGCATCGGCGAGTTCCAGCTGATTCAGGGCAAGCTGGCGGATATGTACACCGAACTCAGCGCCTCTCGGGCTTACCTGTATGCGGTAGCCCGCGCCTGTGACCGCGGTCAGGAAAGCCGCAAGGATGCCGCCGGGGTGATTTTGTTCACCGCCGAGCGGGCGACGCAGATGGCGCTGCAGGCCATCCAGATTCTGGGCGGCAACGGCTACATCAACGAAAACCCCACCGGTCGCCTGCTGCGCGATGCCAAGCTCTACGAGATTGGCGCCGGCACCTCGGAAATCCGCCGCATGCTGATCGGGCGGGAATTGTTTAGCGAGACCTGAAAAACGATTTAGCACAGAGCACGCCGAGGCTACGGAGCACAGCGATTACACCTGTCATTGCGAGGAGCGTGAGCGACGCGGCAATCTCGGCCAGGTTGGCAGAGTGCTGATGGAGATCGCCGCGTCGCAAAAAGCGCTCCTCGCGATGACAGGCTTACTGCCGACGAGGCGCTAAGCTCATCCCAGGTAGCCGCGGCTTTCTGTGACTCTGTGGTGAACGAGCTGTAAAGTTGGAGACAGCCAATGCCAGTCATTCAATCCAAGATCAATCCCGGCGGTGATGACTTTGCCGCCAACTCCGCCATCATGCGCGAGCTGGTGGCGGATCTCTATCAGGTCAGCGGGCATATCCGCGAGGGCGGCGGCAGCCGCGCCCGCGAGCGCCACGAGTCGCGCGGCAAACTGTTCGCGCGCGAGCGCATCGAGGTGTTGCTGGACGCCGGCAGCCCCTTTCTGGAAATCGGCCTGCTCGCAGCCCACGATGTTTACGGCGAGGAGGTGCCCGCCGCCGGCGTGATTGCCGGCATCGGTCGCGTCAGCGGCCAGGAGTGCATGATTGTCGCCAATGATGCCACAGTGAAGGGCGGCAGCTACTATCCATTGTCGGTAAAAAAACATCTGCGCGCCCAGACCATCGCTGAGGAAAATCAGCTGCCCTGCATCTACCTGGTGGATTCCGGCGGCGCCAACCTGCCGCGGCAGGACGAGGTCTTCCCCGACCGCCAGCACTTCGGCCGTATCTTTTTCAACCAGGCGCGGATGTCGTCCAAGGGTATTGCTCAGATCGCGGTGGTGATGGGCTCCTGCACCGCCGGCGGCGCCTATGTGCCGGCCATGTCGGACGAGACCATCATCGTGCGCGAGCAGGGCACCATCTTTCTGGCGGGGCCGCCGCTGGTGAAGGCAGCCACCGGCGAGGAAGTCACGGCCGAAGCGCTGGGTGGTGCCGATGTGCACTGTCGCCAGTCCGGCGTGGCGGACCACTACGCCAACAATGACCACCACGCTTTGACCCTGGCGCGACAGGCGGTGGCGCGGCTCAACCGCAGCAAGCCGGCGCAGCTGGACGTGGTCGAGCCCACCGAACCCCAGTACTCGCCGGAGGAAATTTACGGCGTGATTCCGGCCGACAGCCGCCAACCCTACGATGTGCGCGAGGTTATTGCCCGCACCGTGGACGGCTCCGACTTCGACGAGTTCAAGGCACTGTACGGCACCACCCTGGTGTGCGGTTTCGCCCGTATCCACGGTTACCCGGTGGGCATTGTCGCCAACAACGGCGTGCTGTTTTCCGATTCCGCGCAGAAGGGCGCGCACTTCATCGAGCTCTGTGCCCAGCGCAAGATTCCGCTGGTATTCCTGCAGAACATCACCGGTTTTATGGTCGGCAGCAAGTACGAGACTGAGGGCATCGCCAAACACGGCGCCAAGATGGTAACCGCCGTGGCCTGTGCCGAGGTGCCCAAGTTAACCGTCGTCATCGGCGGTAGCTTCGGCGCCGGCAAT
>JBFHRT010000287.1:0-3679 GCA_041591575.1 Spongiibacteraceae bacterium | reverse complement strand
GCCTCCTTGCGGATGGCATTGACCACCAGCCGTCCGCCCGGAGCCAGGCGCTCCAAGGCCACCAACAGCGGTCGCCAGGCCGGGGTGGTATCGATGATGACATCCAGCGGGCGCGGAGGCGCCTCGTCAAAGCCCCCCGCCCAGTCAGCGCCGCCCGCCAGAGCCCGCCCCCGCGCATCTGGGTCGCGGGCCAGCACACATATCAAGCAGTCGGGATAGAGCTGGCGCAGCAGCGGCAGCAGCAGCTGCGCCGAACTGCCAAAACCGCACAGCCCCAGACACTCGTCGGTGGCCACCGCCGCCAGGCGCAGCGCGCGGTAGCCGATGGCGCCGGCACAGAGCATCGGTGCGGCTACCTGATCCGGCATGTCCGGCGGCAGCGCATGCACAAAGTGCTCGTCCACCACCATCTGCTCGGCGTAGCCGCCGTCAATGTCATAACCGGTGCCGCGAAACTGGGGGCACAGATTTTCGCGGCTGCCGCGGCAGTAGTGGCAGTCGCCGCGGGCCGAGGCAATCCAACCCACCCCCACCCGCTCGCCAACGGCGTGGCGGTTGGCACCGCGGCCCAGCTCCAGCACCTCGCCCACCACCTGGTGACCGAGAATGCGCGGCAGTTTCGCCGGCGCCAGCCGCCCCTCAATCTCATCCAGCTCGGTGTGGCACACCCCGCAGGCCCGCACCCGCAGCAGCAGCTGCCCCGCCGCCGGCCGTGGCGGCGGCAGCTCGCGTGCCTGCAGCGGCTCACTGCCCGCCGTGATGGGCGCTACCTGGGTCAATACCATGGCCTTCACTGCCTTATCCCCGCACAGTGTGTGACAGGCTATAAGCTTGGCACAGCCTGCGGCCCTGCGCCGCTCACCGGCTCTTGGCAGCAGGGGCCAGCATCGACACAGCAGCCCCAAAGACAGGTGCAAGCACTCACTTACAGGCACCGATTCATCTCGCCCTGGGCTAGCCGACGACCCTGCCACTGGACTTATTTCCACCAAGAGAATACTGTATATACATACAGATTACGATGAGTGCCGCCCCTATGCCCTCCCGGATTCCCGGCGCCCTGCTGCGCGACCCGCGCGTGTGGCGGGGCGCCACCAGCCACGCTCCCCAGCCCGACCGCATCGCCAGTGGCCACGCCGAGCTGGACCGCGCCCTGCACAGCGGCGGCTGGCCGGCGGCCGGCTCCACCGAACTGCTGTGCGCCCACAGCGGCGGCGGCGAGCTGTCACTGCTGATGCCGGCGCTGGCGCCGCTCAGCCAGCAGCGGCGGCTGGCCTGGCTCAACCCGCCCTACCTGCCCTACGCCCCGGCATTGCTAGCCCAGGGGCTGGCGCCGGCCGCCTGCCTGGTGGTGCAGGTGAAAGGCCTGCGCGAGCAACTGTGGGCCGCCGAGCAACTGCTGCGCTCGGGCGCTTTCGCCAGCGTGCTCACCTGGTTCGACCGCCCCAACCTGGCCGACCGCGACCTGCGCCGGCTGCAGCTGGCCGCCCGCGAAGGCCCCTGCTGGCACCTGCACTTCCGGCCGCTGGCCGCCGCCCAACAGTGCTCACCGGCACCGCTGCGCCTGTGCCTGGAGGCCGACGGCGACGCCCTGGCGTTGCATATCCTCAAACAGCCCGGCGGGCGCAGCGGCCAGCGCCTGCGCCTCCCCCGCGACCCGCGCCTGTTGTTCCAGCAACAGCCCGTCGACCAGTGGCCGCAGTGGCAGCGCCACGCCGGTCCCGGCCTGCGGCTGGCGGCGTCCCAGGCTCCGCGTCAAGCCCAGCGTGTCGCCCCCGCCGCCGCGGAGCCCCCAGCGGAGCTGCACTGATGCTGTGGCTATGCGCACGTTTCGAGCAGCTGCCACTGGAAGTGCTGGGCAGCCGCGACGACCAGCCGCTGGCGGTCACCGAGGGCCGCCGGGTACTGCTGGCCAATGCCGCCGCCAGCGCCGCCGGCGTCGCCCCCGGCCAGTCGCCGAGCACCGCCCAGAGCCTGTGCCCCGAACTGCGCTGCGCGGCGCGCAATGTCGAGGCTGAACACCTGCGCCTGCAGCAACTAGCCTTGTGGGGCTACCGCTTCAGCCCCGACATCTGCCTGCACCCACCCGACAGCCTGCTGCTGGAAGTGAGCGGCTGCCTGCGCCTGTTCAAGGGCTACAGCCGGCTGCAGCGCGGTTTTGCCCGCGGCCTGCAGCGGCGAGGCGCGCACTTCCGCCTGGGCCTGGCGCACACGCCACTGGCGGCGCAGCTACTCAGCGCCATCGGCGGCCATAGCGAAGACCAGGTGGACAACAGCGGCCAGCTCGACCGCCGCTCGGTAGATGCCCAGCTTGCGGCCCTGCCACTGCGCCTGCTGCCCTGCGACAGCAAGGCTCGGCAAAAACTGGAGGCCATGGGCCTGCACAGCCTGGGTGAACTGTTCGCATTGCCCAGCGCGGCACTGAACAAACGCTTCGGCCCCGGCTTCGGCCAACTGCTGGCGCGCATCCGCGGCGAACTGCCCGACCCGCGCCCGCGCTTTCAGCCACCGGACACCTTCTTCAGCGAGCGCCAGTTCAACGGCGGCCTCACCAGCAAGGAACAGCTGCGCTTTCCCATGGCCGCCCTGCTCAGCGACCTGGAGTACTACCTGCGTCTCAAGCAATGGATCAACCGCCACCTCGAATGGCGCTTTCACTACTGCGACGGCCAGCGCGAACAGCTGCACATGCCGCTATCGCACCGGCACTTCCAGCGCCGCAGCCTGCTGGATCTGGTGCTGCTGAAACTCGAGCGCATGGAACTCAAAGGCCATGTCGACAGCCTGGCGCTGGTCTGCGAACAATTCGAACCCCTCAGCGGCGCCAGCGACGACCTGTTCGCCGCACCGGGCCTGAGCACGACGGAACAGGCAAGCCGCTACGCCGACGTCATCGACAAACTGCAGGCGCGCCTGGGCACCGACTGCTGCTTCACCCCGGCCCAGGCCGATGAACACCTGCCGGAACTGGCCTGGCAAACACGGCCGCCGCAGTTGCCACCTCAAAACGCAGCAAGCAGTGAGGCCATCAAAAAGGGCAATACCGCCCTGCGTCCGCTGTGGCTGCTGCCCCAGCCACAGCCACTGGCCCGGCGCAACGGCAGCCTCTACTGGCGCGGCACACTGCAACTGTTGCAGGGCCCCGAGCGCATCGACAGCCACTGGTGGCAGCAACGCCAGGTACGCGACTACTACATCGCCCGCCACGAAGGCGGGGCGCTGTACTGGCTGTACCGCGACTGTCTGCAGGAGCGCTGGTATGTGCATGGTTTGTTTGCTTGAAGGGGCGCTAGACGCTGGACGGGAGACGGGAGACTCTGGAAAGCCTGGGTCGGACGTCGGAAGTCTGACGTCGGACGCTAAACACGGTGCGCACAGCGCACCCTACGGAGGCCGGACGCGTATGGTGCGCCGTGCGCACCGCTTAAACACCGGCACAAACACGCTCACGCTCACCGCAAGGATACCGCCAGACAACTACCACGATACCGTCATCCCGGACGCGCTGTTTGCGATCCGGGATCCAGTGACGTTCAGCCGCGCCCTCACCACCGCCCCGAACGGTATGCAGGGCACCGGAAGGCTGACGTCGGACGCTAAACACGGTGCGCACAGCGCACCCTACGCCACTAGCCTCGTCATTGCGAGGAGCCGGGGCGCGCCGTTCCGCGCCCCGGCG
>JBFHRT010000286.1:0-3682 GCA_041591575.1 Spongiibacteraceae bacterium | reverse complement strand
TGTTTGAAATCCGGCTCGCGCTTTTCGATAAAGGCCATCACTGCCTCGATATTCTCGGGAGAGCCCGCCAGCCGCATCATGCCTTCCTGCTCGGCATCGATAGCGGCGTGAATCCCTTCCAGGTGCACCCTTCGCATCATTTGCTTGGTGGCCACCAGTGAGGAGATCGGCCAGCGCGCGATCTCCCGCGCCTTGACCAGCGCCTGGTCTAACACGCCTTCGTCACTGCAAATGCCAGTTACAATGCCGGTATCCAGCGCGCGCTGGGCGTCGATCCACTCGGCGGTGTACATCAGCTCGGCCGCCTTGCGCGAGCCAATCACCGCCTGCAGCGTATAACTGCTGCCGAACTCTGGCACCAGCCCGAGGTTGGTAAATGGGAAGCGCATGCGCAGGCTCTCGCCGACATAGACCACGTCACAGTGCAGCAGCAGCGTGGCACCACCGCCGATGGCCACGCCTTTGGCGGCGGCAATCAGCGGCTTGTCGAAGTCCGCCACCGCACGCGCGCAGGACTCGAACGGGTGCTCGGCGTCCTCACTGGCGAAGTCACTGAGATCGACGCCCGAGGAGAAATCGTCGCCGGCGCCGGTAACCACCACGCAGGCAACTTCCGGATTCTCGCGTGCCTCATTAATGGCGTCGCGAAAGGCCGCCCACTGCTCGCGATTGAACGCGTTTTTCTTGTCCGGGCGGTTGAGGGTCAGCAGCAGTACGCCGTCGTCGCTGAGGGTTTGCAGTACGGTGTTGGACATGGCTTAGTTACCTTGAAGTTGAATGTGCCGGATTCGAACGACGCCGCTCAGTAAAACGCCGAAGGGTCGCAATACGCTTGACGGGAGACGGGAGACGCACGGCGCAACAGCGGAACCAGATTCCAATGCCACGCTTTGCCTTTATGCTTTTAGCGTCTCCCGTCTCCCGTCCAGCATCTAGCCTACAAACCGCACGCATTCCGCCAGTGCCGCCTTTTCCACCCGGCACTCGTTGGCCGGATGGCCGGCCTCCTCGTAGCCAAAGGAGATACCAAACAGCAGCTTGAGATCTGCCGGCACATCCAGCTCCTCGCGCACCTGATCGGCGAAGAAACTCAGCGCCGTCTGCGGACAGCTGGCAATACCGTGGGCAGTGAGGCTAAGCATCAGGTTCTGGGCGTACATGCCGATATCTGCCGCCTCGCGCAAGCCGAAGCCTTCTGGAATAAAGAGAAAGGCTGCGTGCGGTGCGCCGAAAAATTCGAAGTTGCGCAGGAAGGCCTCGCCACGGGCCGCCTTGTCTTCGCGGGAGATGCCCAGCGCATCATACAGCGCCTTGGCGGCACCATACTGACGATCTTTATAGACGCCCTCGTATTTACCGTCGTAGGGAAAGTCCATGTTCATCTTTCCCTGCAAAAAATCGCCGCTGATACGCTGACGCAGGCGCTCACAGGCGTCGCCGCTGGCCACCACCACCCGCCAGGGCTGGGTATTGCAGTTGGAGGGCGCCTGCTGTGCCAGGGTAAACACCTGCTCGAGTGTCGCGGCGTCCACCGCTTCTGGCAGGAAGGCTCGCACCGAGCGGCGCGCGCGCACCACGTCGGCAAAGGATTGCAGCGTGACGTCGCTGCTGTGCTGCTGCGCTGTATCAGCCATTGCCCACTACCCCGCTCGATTTCAGTTGATCAATAGCCGCTGCGTCCAGCCCCAGTTCGCTGAGGATAGCCTCACCGTTCTGGCCAGGCGCCACTGGCGACCCCTGTATTTCGCCCGGCGTGCGTGAAAAGCGCGGCGCCGGCGCCGACTGCAGTACGCCGTCTCGCTCGACAAAACTCTGGCGCGCCACGTTGTGCGGGTGCTGGGCGGCCTCGTCCATATCCAGCACCGGCCCAAAGCATACATCGGTACCTTCCATAATCGCGCACCATTCGTCCCGGGTCTTGGTCTTGATGGCTTCAGCGATTCGGGCCTTGTACTCCGGCCACTGCCCCTTGTCGAGCTGGGTACCGAAACCGGGCTCACCAATGTCGATGCCCAGTTTTTCTGCCAGCAGCGCATAGAATTGCGGCTCGATGGAGCCGATAGACACATATTTACCGTCGGCGCACTGGTAGGTGTCGTAGTAATGGGCGCCACCGTCCAGCATATTGCTGGCACGCTGGGTCTCCCACATTCCCATAGCCTTGAAACCGTGTATCAGGCTCATCAACGAGATCACACCGTCGGTGATGGCGGCATCCACCACCTGGCCACGACCAGAGTTTTTCGCTTCCAGCAGTGCCGCCAGTACGCCCACGATCAGGAACATGGAACCGCCGCCAAAGTCACCCAGCAGGTTCAGTGGCGGCACCGGGCCACTATCTTTGCGGCCAATCGCTTCCAGTGCGCCGGTGATGGCGATGTAATTGATATCGTGCCCCGCAGCCTGGGACAACGGACCGTCCTGACCCCAACCGGTCATGCGACCGTAGACCAGCTTCGGGTTGCGATCGAGGCAGACCTCAGGTCCCAGCCCCAGTTTCTCCATCACCCCGGGGCGGAAGCCCTCGACGATGACATCGGCGCTCTCCACCAGCTTGAGCACCAGCTCCACGCCCTCGGGCTGTTTCAGATCCACCGCGATGGAGCGGCGCCCGCGACCACACACGTCGGTGGGGTTAGCGCCGCCGCCGGCGGCGCTGGCGCGGTCGATACGGATCACCTCCGCGCCCAGATCTGCCAGCAACATGCAGGCGTAGGGACCGGGGCCGATACCGGCCATTTCAATGATGCGGATGCCTTTTAGGGGGCCTGACATGGTAATACCTCGCTTGATGCTGAACGGGAGACGGAAGACGCAAATGCCACACCGGGATTCGGAGCTGCGCCTTGCCTTCCAGCTTTTAGCGTCTCCCATCTCCCATCAAGCGTACTGCGGTCTTCAGCGCCCTTTAAATTGTGCCGGCCGTTTTTCCTTAAACGCGCGCATGCCCTCTTTGGCGTCTTCCGACGCAAACACCGGGCCGGCCAGTTCGTCGGACTTGAGCATGGCATCGGCCTCGGCCACATCGCTCTGGATATCGCGCAGCGACTGGGTGATGGCCTTCAATGCCAGCGGTCCGGTCTTGCCGATCTCGGCGGCGATTTTCTTGGCCTCGCTGAGGGTGTCGCCCTTGGGCACGATGCGGTTGATCAGTCCCCACTCCAGCGCTTCCTGAGCCGAGATGTGGCGACCCAGCAGCAGAATTTCAGCCGCCAGGCAGTAGGGAATCTGACGCGGCAGACGAATGCTGGAACCGGCCATAGGGTACAGGCCGCGGGCCACTTCGGTCACGCCAAAAGTAGCGTCCTCAGCGGCCACTCGTATGTCGGTACCGGCCAGAATCTCGGTGCCACCGGCCAGGGCATAGCCTTCAACAGCCAGAATCAGCGGCTTGTTGGGGCGGTTGTCGCGCAACAGTGCCTGCCAGTGAATATTGGGCACGGTACCCATCAGCTCCATAAACTCTTCGGTGCTGCGCTGGTTGCCGTCAGCACCAGCCTTGAGGTCCATACCCGCGCAGAAGGTGTCGCCGTTGGCGGTGAGGATGGCGCACATCAGCTCATCATCCTCGTCCAGCAGACGCCAGGCCTTGTACATACCCAGCAGCATTTCCGGGCTGAAGGCATTCTTGGCTTCGGGGCGGTTGAGGGTAACGATCAGGGTGTTGCCGTCTTTTTCGACA
>JBFHRT010000285.1:0-3702 GCA_041591575.1 Spongiibacteraceae bacterium | reverse complement strand
AGCGCCCGCTTACTGTCTGCATCACGCATGACGGAGGCGGCGGCCGTCACTGCCAGCGAATCCGAAGCGATGGAGGGAACCAGTTCGGCGTCGGCCTCGTCCAGCACGAAGCCGTCCAACAGTTCGCCGTAATGGGTCGCCACGCCGTGGGCACTGCAAGGCAGCTTGAGTTCGGCCATCATCTTGGCCGCTGGCCCCTTGATGGCGGCGCCGGCAACAATGGGGGACACCGCTATCAGCGGCGCCGGGCAGTCCCGCAGCGCCTGGCGAACGCCCGGCAACTGCAGCATGGGGTCGACGCTGACAAAGGGATTGGAGGGACAGATGATCACCGCCGCCAGCTCCGGGTCGGCCAGCCACTGCAGCCACAATGGGTTGGGCGCGGCGCGCTCGATGCCATCGAAGCGAAAACCGCTGACGGCGGGTTCACACTGCTCGCGCACGAAATAATGTTGGAAAGCCAGCTCGCCCGCTGCGGTGGCCACCAGGGTGCGCACCGGGTCGTCGCTCATGGGAATCAGCTGCGGACCGATGCCCAGCGCGCGGCACAATGCGGCGGTGGCCTCGGTCAGGCTGCGGCCCTGCCGCAGCAGCTGGCTGCGCTGCAGGTGGGTGGCCAGATCGCGATCGCCGAGGCGAAACCAGGTCTCGCCGCCCAGCCGCTCCAGCGCCGCCATCGCCTGCCAACTCTCGCCGGCCAGACCCCAGCCGCGCTGGCTGTCGTTGATGCCGGCCAGGGCGTACATCACCGAATCCAGGTCCGGCGAGATGGTGAGCCCCAGGTGCTCGAAATCGTCGCCGGTGTTGGCCACGATCAGCAGCTGCTCCGGCGCCAGGCACTGGGCCAGGCCCTGGGCCAGCTTGGCACCGCCGACACCGCCGGACAGCGCCACCACCTTGCCCTTGAAATTGCTAGCGTTCATGACTCAGCGGAACATGTCCTGGTCGCGGTGACGCAGCAGTCGGCTGGAGCCCTGCTGCGAAGGTCGCAAGCGGGCGCCGCGCACCAGCACCACCGGCGCGCCCTCGGCGGCCTGCCCCATTAGAAAGGAAGCCGCAGCCGCCAGTTCGTCGGCTACCGCCACCTCGGTGACTTCCAGTGCGCGACCAAACAGGTCGGCGTCGCCGACCCGGTCTTCCACCGGCTCGAAGCCGGCGGTGCCGATGGCAAAACCCAGGGTGCCGTTGCGCCAGGCGCGGCCGGCGCTGTCGTTGATGATGATATTGACGTCGACGCCGGCGCGCTGGCGCAGGGTCTCGCGCAACTCGCGGGCGGAGGCGTCGGGGTCTTCCGGCAGCAGCAGCACCCGCGGGTTGTCCGCCTCGGAGGTGATATTGGACTTGTCGATACCGGCGTTGGCGTGCACATAGCCCAGCTTGTGCTCGACGATGATCACGCCCGGGCGCTTGCGCAGCACCTCGCGCGATTCACGCAGGATCAGCTCGGCCTGGCGTGGGTCCTTGTCGGCCTCGGCGGCCAGCGCCACTGCCTCCTCGCCGGGCTCGATATCGGCGAGATAGGCGTAGCGGTTCTCTGCCTTGGACACGATCTTCTGTGCCAATACCAGTAGATCACCTTCGACCAGCGACTGCCCGGCGGCGGCCAGGCAGTCGAGGATCAGCGTTGCCAGGTCATCGCCGGGTTCCACCAGCGGGAAGTCTGGCGGCGCGGTCAGGCTCAGTTGGCTGTTCACGGCTGTCGGTCTCAATCTTCCGGCAAGCCGGTGAGGCGGATGCCGGCGTGGCACTTGTACTGTTTGTTGACGAAAATCAGCACCGAGGTCAGCGCCTCGGCCGCAGCGGCATTGGCAATGGAACCGGCGTGGAAACCGCGCATGCCGGCGGCCTCAACCAGTTCGATGACCTTGGCGCGGGCTTCTTTGCTGTCGCCGCAAACCAGTACGTCACATTCCAGGCCGTGGCCCTCCTGCAGGTGATGAGCCGCCACGTTCTGGAAGGCAGACACCACCTGCACGTCTTCACCCAGCAGCTCCTGGGCGATCTGGCCGGCGGAACCGGCCTCCGGCAGCTGCACCCGCGCCACCTTGGGCGGCACCAGCGGCACGGTGACGTCGATCAGGATCTTGCCCGCCAGCGCCGGCTTGACCAGCTCCAGGGTCGGCGCCTGGTGGGCGAAGGGCACGGTGATGGCAACGATGTCGGCAGCTTCAGCGGCGGCCAGGTTTTCGCGGGCCTCGACCGTCACCGAGCCAACACCGCGCTCGGCCATGACCGACTGCAGATCTTCCACCGCGGCCTCGGCCTTCTCCTGGGTACGGGAACCGATAATCACCCGGTAACCCGCCTGCGCCCAGCGCCGCGCCAGGCCGGTACCGAGATCGCCTGTGCCGCCGAGAATGGCAATAACCGCTTTGGAATCTGTCATGCTCTACCTACCTATGTTGTTTTACGTTAATTGTCTTGCGAACCCAGCGTTGATGAGAGCCGAGGGTTTTCGGGAACCGGGGGCTTGAAAGCACCAGATCGCGCAAAAAACGGAGCCCGTAGTTTATACGTCGGCCCGGCAAGCGCAACAGTCCCATTGGGAGCCAGAGACCATACATTTGCGGTCAGTTCAATGGACTGTGCCGGCCACAATGGGGTTTGTGGCCGCAAAGCGGCCCACAGCCCGCGAAATCTGCCAGCGCCGCCGCTATAATACGGCCACCTTGAAACTCAGACATACGCAATTTGAACTAGAGCTTACGAATTAGAGGGAAGGGCAGTAATGGCAAATCGAGTGGATTTCAGCGGCAAAGTGGTCATCGTCACCGGCGGCGGCAAGGGTGTCGGCCGCGGTATCACCACCCGCTTCCTGGAACAGGGCGCGCAGGTAGTGATCTGCGGGCGCAGCGAACCCGAAGAGCTGCCCCGGGTCGGCGACAATGAGGCCGTATTTGTCGCCGTCGACGTCAAGGACGTGGAGCAGATCCAGGCCTGCATCGACCAGACCGTAGAACGCTTCGGCCGTCTCGACGTGCTGGTCAACAATGCCGGTGGCGCCCCCATGGCTGACGCTGCCACCGCCTCGCCGCGCTTTTCCGAATCCATTATCCGCCTCAACCTGCTGGCGCCGCTGAACTTTGCCCAGGCGGCCAATGCAGTGATGCAGCAGCAGGAAAGCGGCGGTGCCATCGTCAATATCGCCAGTGTCAGCGCCGTGCGCCCCTCCCCCGGCACCGCCGCCTACGGCGCCGCCAAGGCCGGCCTGGTCAATCTCACCACCTCGCTGGCAGTGGAATGGGCACCCAAGGTGCGCATCAATGCCGTGATCGCTGGCCTGATCCGCACCGAGCAGGCCCACCTGCACTACGGCGATGAAGCCGGCATTGCCGCAGTGGGCAACACCATCCCACTGGAGCGTATGGCCAACCCGGAAGATATCGGCGATGCCTGCCTGTACCTGGCGGGTGAGCTGTCGTCCTATGTCAGCGGCTCCACCGTAACCGTACACGGCGGCGGCGAGAAGCCGGCGTTTCTGGATGCGGCCAACGCCGAGTAAGGTTGAACGTCGCTAGACGGGAGACGGGAGACGCTAAAAGCCGGTGCGCGCAGCGCACTCCAATGCCATTAACTTAGCGACGTAGGTCCGCATAAGCTTGCGTTGCGGACGTTCGCCGGAAACGCTAAAAAGCGCTTATTCCGGCCTACTATCGGGATCGGAGCCGCAAGCGAGAACCTGAAAATTGCAGGAATCGCCTT
>JBFHRT010000284.1:0-3702 GCA_041591575.1 Spongiibacteraceae bacterium | reverse complement strand
GTGGTTACCGCACTGATCGGCGCGCCATTTTTCCTGTGGCTGGTGGTGACCTCACGGAGACAGTGGGCATGAACGCAGCGAGCGAACTGCGGGTGCAGCAGCTAAGTTTGACGCTCGGCGACAAGCCTGTGGTGTCCGAGGTTTCGCTGCAGCTCAAGCCCGGCGAGATGCTGGCGCTGATCGGCCCCAACGGCGCCGGCAAAACCAGCCTGCTCAAGGCCATCGCGCAGCTGCTACCCTACCGCGGCAGCGTGCAACTGGGCGGGGAGGATTTGCAAGAACTCTCGCTGCAACAGCGCGCACGGCAAGTGGCCTATCTCAGTCAGGGCCACGAGTGCTGCTGGCCAATCAGCGTTGCCGACCTGGTGGCGCTCGGCCGCCATCCCTACCAGCAAGGTTGGCGGTCCTGGCGCGCAAAGGATAAACGTCGCGACGACGACGCCGTGCTGCGTGCGCTGGAAAAGACGGATCTGCTGACGCTGGCGGAGCGACCACTGAGCCAGTTGTCGGGCGGCGAACGCGCACGCGCGCTGCTGGCGCGGGCATTGGCGGTGGAAGCGCCACTGCTGCTGGCCGACGAGCCTGTCGCCGCGCTGGACCCCTACCATCAGCTGCGCGTCATGGAGCTATTGCGCCAGCACTGTAACGACGGACAGAACGCCATCGCCGTGCTGCACGACCTCACCCTGGCCAGCCGCTTCTGCGACCGCCTGGCACTGATGGACGGCGGTCGACTGGTGGCCATCGGCAGCGTCAGCGACGTGCTGACACCTGACAATCTACGCACCGTGTACGGCGTCAGCGCCATGCAGGGTGAATACCAGGAGCAATGCTACGTGCTGCCCTGGCAGTATCACGAGCCGCGCGAACGCGCGCTAACCGCCGTGGAGCCCCCCCCAATGACCACCCTGTATGTCTGTGAAACCTGTCGCTACAGCGTTGACGAGCAGGAACTCGACGGCCGCCGCGGCGGCGAGCTGCTGGCCGAACATGTCGAAGCACAACTCGCCCTCAATGGCGACAGTATTGAACTGCACCGCACCCGCTGCCTGATGGCCTGCAACCGCCACTGCACAGTGCACCTGCGCGCGCCGGGCAAAATCAGCTACGTCATCGGCGATTTTGAACCGGTGGCGGAAAGCGCCGAGACCCTGCTGGACTATGCGCGCAATTATCAGCAGTCAGAGACTGGCATGGTGCCCTACAAAACCTGGCCCGAGGGCATCAAGGGGCATTTTGTGGCGCGGGTGCCGCCGTTGGAGGAATAGAGGCTAGACGCTGGACGGGAGACGGGAGACGCATAAATGCAATCGGACGTCGACGTCGGAAGTCAGACGCTAAATGCTGAAAACCAGGCCGTTGTAGGGTGCGCCGTGCGCACCGCAACTGTATCACTCCGTCAACGCTTGAAAGCGGTGCGCACAGCACACCCTACGACCATAAAGCGCAGTTAGGATTCAACACCATGCAGATGCAGCGACGTAGGTCCGCATAAGCTTGCGTTGCGGACGTTCGCCGGAATGGCCATAGCACTCGCTGCGCTCGCGGGCCACGCTGACGCTGAAAAGCGCTTATTCCGGCCTACAACCGGGAATCAAGCCGCGATCCAGCGCCAAAACAGACCCCGTATCGCCTTGGGTTAATGGTATTGCGGCGCACCCTACGGCCATAAACATCAACATCGCTCCTTGGGAAAAGCATCACGATGGAAACAGATTTGATCAATACCCTGCTGCTGGGTCTGGGACTCGGTCTGCTACACGCTTTCGACAGCGACCACCTGCTGGCGGTGTCAGTGCTGTCAAACGAGCGTCCAGGACTGCGCCGCTGTTTAAACTACAGCGCGCGCTGGGCGCTGGGCCACGGTACGGTGTTGATGCTGGCCGGCGCGGCCGTGCTCGGCCTGCACGCATCGATGCCGGCTTCGCTCAGTACGGCAGCCGAATGGCTGGTCGGCGTATTACTGATCGCGCTCGGCGGCCATGCCCTGTGGCGCCAGCTGCGCCCTGGCGCGACCCGGCGTGGCGATCAACCTACTGCGCCTCTGCTGGTGGGCATGGTACACGGTCTGGCCGGCAGCGCGCCGGTACTGGCACTACTCACCGGACTGTCGCTGCAAAGCTGGAGCAGCGCCCTGCTGTATCTGCTGCTGTTTTCCGTCGGTGTACTGACCGGCATGACCGCCTTCGGGCTGGGGCTGGGCAATCTCCAGCAATGGCTGGCGCAGCGTCACCAGCAAGTGCTGCAGCTGTGCCGGATGGGCATTGCCTGCAGTGCCATCGGTCTCGGCGTGGTGTGGCTGGGCACCAACTGACTGTGCGCGAGGAATCGGCAGAACAGCGGCGCCCACTGCGCAGCGGGCTGACCACCGGCAGCTGCGCAACAGCCTGTAGCAGCGCCGCCGCTAGGCTATTACTTTCCGGCAATACCTCCGAACACTGCCGGATCACGCTGCCACGCGGCGAGCGGGTCACGCTGACCCTGAGCGACTGCCGCCAGCTCAGCGAGCGTCGCGCCTACGCCGCCACCATCAAAGACGCCGGCGATGACCCGGACGTGACCCACGGCGCGACGGTGTTCACCACCGTCGAGCTGCGCGAACTACCCGGAATCAGTTTTGCCGCCGCCCGTGGCGTCGGCACGATCACCCGGCCGGGTCTCAGCCTGCCCGTGGGCGAACCCGCCATAAACCCGGTGCCGAGGCAGATGATGCGCGACAACCTCGCCGCCGTCGCCAGCGAATACGGTTACCGCGGCGGCTTTGCGGTCGCGATCGGTGTCGAAAACGGCGAGCAACTAGCGCAGAAGACCATGAACCCGCGGCTGGGCATCGTCGGCGGCCTGTCGATTCTCGGTACCACCGGCATCGTCCGGCCATTCTCCTGCTCTGCCTATATCGCCTCCATTCACCAGGGTATCGATGTGGCGCTGGCAGCGGGTTACCGGCACCTCGCTGCCTGCACCGGCAACAGCAGCGAGCAGACCATGCGCGAGCACTACCGGCTGGACGATACCGCATTGATTGAAATGGGCGACTTTGCCGGCGCCGTGTTCAAACACCTCAAGCGCGTTGCGGTGCCGCGCCTCACACTGTGCGGCGGCTTCGGCAAGATCAGCAAACTCGCCAACGGCCACCTCGACCTGCACAGCCGTGCCTCCACAGTAGATCTCGCGCAGCTGGCCCGGTTGGCCCGCCAGCGGGGCGCCGCTCAATCGCTGGCAGCCGCGGTTGAAAACGCCAACACCAGCATCGAGGCGCTGTCGCTGTGCCAACAGGCCGGCATCGACATTGCCACAGCGGTGTGTGATGCCGCGCTGGTGCAGGCGCGCCGTGTGGTGCCGGCGCGAACCGCGCTGGAGGTATTCGCCGTCAACCGCCTTGGCGTGATCGTGGGGCACGCCTCGGAGTGTCGGTCATGAGTCTGTTGCTGCTGGGCGGCACCGGCGACGCCCGCCAGCTCGCCGACTCACTGCATCGCCGGGGCGTGCCGCTGGTCTACAGCATTGCCGGGCTGGTCGACCGCCCCAGACTGGAGTGTCCGGTAATCAGTGGCGGCTTCCGCCAGTTCGGCGGCCTGCAGCGCTACCTAAGCAGCCACCGCATCAGCGCAGTGCTCGACGCCACGCATCCCTTTGCGCAGCGGATCAGCGACAGCGCCGCGGCTGCGGCAAGGAGCCTTGCCATACCCTGTTGGCGCCTGC
>JBFHRT010000283.1:0-3722 GCA_041591575.1 Spongiibacteraceae bacterium | reverse complement strand
TGCTGAACCCCGGAAATCGACATGCCCTGGCTGTGCTGGCGGCTACTTAGAAAAAACTCGCTGCGGCTGAAAGGTAGGTGGGGGCTAACCCTGGTGCTGCCAAGCAGCGCTCTCAGCGCCGTGGGC
Organism: Spongiibacteraceae bacterium; assembly: GCA_041591575.1. Taxonomy (GTDB): domain Bacteria; phylum Pseudomonadota; class Gammaproteobacteria; order Pseudomonadales; family Spongiibacteraceae; genus JBFHRT01. The sequence goes on along the minus strand of JBFHRT010000283.1, from coordinate 3,596 downwards.
TTGTAGCCCACTTCGACCTCTTTTTCGGTCAGGGGGTTAAGGCTGATTTTGCAATAGCTCGTCATTAGGATTTCCTGTAGTGCTGCTTGGCCAGTCACTAAGTGATTGGCAGAATCGTCACCGCGCCAACCAGGTCACGACCGTTCGCCAGTAACAAGCCAAACCGATCTGACTCGTCAATTCGCTGTTCCTGCATTTGTAGGCGCCGCAGCCAGCCTTCAGCCAATAAGTTCTCAAAAAAGCCGGGGAGCTGGGCGCTGACAAAGGCTCCCTCCTGCAAAGGCAGGGTGAAGCTAATCGGCGTGCCGCCAGCCAGGTAGTCGCTGTGATACTGGAAGCGGAAACCGGATTCAGTCTCCGCCAGTACTCCGGCCAGCTGATTGTTGTAGAAAACTTTCGCTGATCGCATAGTCATGCCCAATCGATACTTGTTCAGCCAACCCAAAGCTTCATGCCGAGTGCGCGGGCTACGCTCATCAGGCTTTCAAGCCGGACGTTGGAAGTTCCTTTTTCTATTTTTATTAGTGTCACGTAGGCAACGCCGGAGAGGTCGCAGAGTTCATTGAGCGTTAAGCCTTGTTTCTTGCGCTCTTCGCGTACTCGCTTGCCAGCTTCCTCGATGGGGGAAAGGCGGGCCGCTTGGTCTGCCCTTGATGCTGCCCTTTGCAGCTCGGTGTACTGCTGGCGAATCGCGCCAAGAAGGCTGTCGATGTCAGTATTGCTGTTTTCGGTGTTCATCTTTCCATGCTTTTCTTCAGTCTTAGTAATTAATTGTATGTTAAAGCATGGTTTATTTGGCGTTAAATATATATTTCCGTATTTTTCTTTGTATTTTGTGTGTTTTGTATGTATTTGCGTGTGTTTTGCCTTGCTATTTCTGTGTCAGCAGGCTTGCTACCCGATGCTGACTGCCAAAAGCGCCGCCTACAGCGGTGGCGGGCTGGGAGGGGCGCTCTTGTAGTGGTAAGCAGCGTGGCTGAGTTGGTGGGGGTGATGTTCGCCGCGTCTTGTATTACCCAGGCGGCGCTTTGTCCGTTTGATAGAAGGGGGTAAAACGTCGGCAAGCGAATGCCGCAAAATCTGAATGCCGAGCCGCATCCATTTATTGAGCTTGATTTTGGAAAAGCCGAGGGGGCGGAGGGCAGATTATGGCGCCGTGCGGACAAGGAGTTGCTGGCTGGGAGCTTTCCCGTCTTCTGCGCCGGAAACGAAAAAGCCCCGATCATCGCTGATCGGGGCTTTTGAATATGGTGCCCAGGAGAGGACTTGAACCTCCACGGCCGCAAGGCCACTAGCACCTGAAGCTAGCGTGTCTACCAATTTCACCACCTGGGCAGCGGTCTCAAACGGGGTTGCCGTTCGGTAGAGGCGCGCAATTTACTGCCCAAAACGGTTTTTGTCAACGCTTGTGCGTATAATGATTAAAATTTTTGTTCGCAGCCGACTTTTTGGCTCAATTTCTAAACACCCCAGAGGTGACCCGTTTATATGGCAAGACGCCAAATCGAGAAAGACCCCCACGCGGAGCGCGAAGCCGCCCGCTACGAGAACCCCATCCCTAGCCGCGAGTTTATCCGCGAGTGCCTGCTGCGCAGCGAGCGCGGCCTCAGTGACGAACAGCTGCGCCGCGCGCTGGACATCGACGGCGAAGAGCAGGAAGAGGGCCTGCGCCGGCGCCTCAAGGCGATGCTGCGCGATGGCCAGATTGCCCGCCGCAAGGGCGGCCGCTACCAGGCATTGGAAGATACCGACGGCGTTGAGGGCGCGGTGCAGGCCAGCCGCGACGGCTTCGGCTTTGTGCTGGTGGAGGGCGGTGAGGATATTTACCTGTCCCACTGGCAGATGCAGCAGGTCTTCGACGGCGACGTGGTGCGGGCAGTGGTCACCGGTCACGACCGCCGCGGCCGCTGCGAGGGCCGCATCGTTGCGGTGTTGCAGCGCAATACCCGCCAGCTGGTGGGGCGCTATATGGTAGAAGACGGCCAGGGCTACGTGCTCAGCGACAACCCGCGCCTGCAGCAGCCGGTGCTGGTGGAGCCCGCCGACAGCGGTGCCGCCAATGTCGATGACTACGTGATGGTGGAAATCACCCGCCAGCCCGGCGTGCGTCAGCAGGCCGGCGGCCGCGTGGTGGAGATACTGGGCGACATCACGGTGCCAGGTGTTGCCACCGAGGTGGCGCTGCGCGAGCACGATATTCCGCATCAGTGGCCGGAGGCGGTGGAACAGCAGGCGCGCGGTTTTGATGCCGAGCCCGCCGAGGAAGACAAGCGTGGTCGGGTGGACCTGCGCCAGCTGCCGCTGGTGACCATCGACGGTGAGGACGCTCGCGATTTCGACGACGCAGTTTACGCCGAGCGCAAGCGCTGGGGTGGCTGGCGGCTGTGGGTGGCCATTGCCGACGTCTCTCACTATGTGCAGGTGGGCTCGCCGCTGGATGTGGAGGCGCATCTGCGCGGCACCTCGGTGTACTTCCCCGACCGGGTGGTGCCGATGCTGCCGGAGTCGCTGTCCAACGGCCTGTGCTCGCTCAAGCCCGAGGTAGACCGGCTGGCCATGGTCTGCGAGATGACCATCAGTGCCAGCGGTCGTCTCAGCGGCTACCGCTTTTACGAGGGGCTGATCCGCTCCCACGCGCGGCTGACCTATAACGAAGTGGCGGCGCTGCTGGAGGTGGAAGGGAGCGATCCCGCCAAGGATAGTGGTCGTTTCCATCACCTAAAACCGCAGCTGCGCACCCTGCACAATCTCTATAAGGCGCTGCGTCAGGCCCGCGACAAGCGTGGCGCCATTGACTTCGACACGGTGGAAACGCGGGTGATGTACGACCGCGAGCACCGCATCGACGCCATTGTGCCGGTGGTGCGCAACGACGCCCACAAACTGATCGAGGAGTGCATGCTCTGCGCCAATGTCGCCACCGCGCGACTGCTGGAGCGCTACAAGCTGGAGGCGCTGTACCGGGTGCACCAGGGGCCAGCGGAGAAGAAGCTGGCCAGCCTGCGCGAATACCTGGGCGAGCTGGGGTTGAGCCTGCGCGGTGGCGACTCGCCCACCCCGGAGGACTACCAGAAGCTGCTGCAGCAGGTGGCCGGGCGGCCGGACGCGCCGGTGATCCAGGTGATGCTACTGCGCTCGCTGAGCCAGGCGGTGTACCAGCCGGCGAACGAGGGCCACTTCGGCCTGCACTACGCCGGCTACACTCACTTCACCTCGCCCATCCGCCGTTACCCGGATCTGCTGGTGCACCGCGCCATCCGCTGGTTGATTCGCGGCACCAAGGGCAGCAAGCACTATAGCCGTGAGCGCGGCGCGCCGCGCCTGCAACGCGAGCAGATCTATCCCTACGGGCCGGCGGAGCTGGTGGCGCTGGGCGAGCACTGCTCGATGGTGGAGCGCCGCGCCGACGACGCCACCCGCGATGTCATGGCCTGGCTCAAGTGCGAGTTTCTGCAGGACCGGGTCGGCGAGGAGTTTGACGCGGTAATCACTGCGGTCACCGGTTTTGGCCTGTTCGTGGAGCTGGAAGACCTCTATATCGAGGGCCTGGTGCATATCAGCGCGCTGGATCGCGACTACTTCCAGTTCGACAGCAG
>JBFHRT010000282.1:0-3728 GCA_041591575.1 Spongiibacteraceae bacterium | reverse complement strand
GGCGCCCTCGCTGCTGCGGCTGAGCTACATGGCGGAAGTCGAGCCCAAGGGGCTGGTGGAACAACGTCTCAAGGCCATCAAACGCCTGATTACTGAGCAGTGGGCGGACATGGGTAATCCCTACGAACTGGTGATAGAAACGGAAGTGTTCTGGCGAACAGGCGCTCCCCCGCAGAGGAGCAGCAAGCGATGAAGCGGCGACTGGCAAAGGCGCCGCTGAGAGCGCCTGAAATGAAAAGCGTGTGGTTTGCGCAATTGCTGCCCTCCATGCTGAAGCCTGCAGTGCTGTGCGTGTCGGTGGCATTGACAATGGCTGCGCCGCTACAGGCGGCGCAGGAAAAGCCCAGCGAGGCCGCCAGCGCCGAGCCGGCAAAACCGCAGTTCCGTGAAAGTCCGGCGCTGGGTGAGTCGGTGGAAAAGCAGTTGCCGATCTACCTGGACGCCACCCAGTGGGCGCAGGACCCCAGTGTCTACGCGCGGAACCTGGGCGATCGCATCGAGACCCAGCAGGTGCAGCAGCAGGTGGTGAAAACCGTGAAGCTGCCCAACGTGGTGCCGCCGATTCGCTACGAGTCCGGCGTCGCCGCCATTCCGGAATCCTATGTCGAAAAGCTGCGCGATGTGCTGGAGAGCATGCGCGACCGCCGCAATGTGCGCCTGCACTTCGTCGGCCACTCCGACAATGTGCCGCTGTTTGGTGAACTCAAGGCCCGCTACGGCAACAACGTCGGCCTGTCACGCGAGCGCGCCGGTGCCGCTGCGGAATACTTCCAGATCGCCCTGGAGCTGCCGCCGGAATCCATCGCCTACGAGGGCATGGGCGACAGCCAGCCGGTGGCCAGCAACGCTACCGCCGCGGGTAAGGCGCAGAACCGGCGGGTGGAAGTTCAGGTGTGGTACGACGAGATCGAGGAACAGACCGTTGAAAAAGAGGTGGTGGTTTCCGAGCAACTCAACCGCCTCAAGGTCTGCCGCGTGGAAACCGTCTGTAAGCTCACCTACAAAGAGGGCCACGCCAAGCGCACCCGGGTGAAAAACCTGGTGCCGCCGCTCCACTTCAGCGGCGAATCGGCCGAGGTGCCGGCCACCTTCCGCAAACAGGTGTTGCAGGCACTGGAAAACCTGGAAGGCAAACAGAACGTGGTGATCAAACTCATCGGCTACACCGATGATGCCGCGCTCACCGGCCGCAACGCGCGCATCTATGGCAACCACGTCAGCCTGTCCAAGGCCCGCGCCCGGCGCGCGCTGCTGGCGCTGCAGGATTCGCTCAAACTGCCAACATCCATGCTGGCCAGTGACGGCCGCGGCAGCAGCAGTCCCATCGCCTCCAACGAGTCCGAATCCGGGCGTGCGCTGAACCGCCGCATCGAGGTGGAATTCTGGTATGACGACCTGCTGCAGTCGCTGCCCGACGAGCCGCAGATGTGTCCCGAGGCGGCCGGTGCCGAAACCGTCACTCGCGTCTACAATCCGCCCTCGGGCAGCATTCGCCCGGTGATCTACGAAGGCAGCCAGCCGCAGATCGCCGGCGCCTACGTGGAGCGCCTGGGCCGCATCCTTGAGGATGTCAAAGACAAGAGCAACGTGCGCCTGCGCTTTATCGGCTACACTGACAACAAGCGTCTGGACCGCCGTACCGCCATGGTCTATGGCGACGATATCGGCCTGTCCACCGCCCGTGCCCGCCGCGTCATGCAGACCATCAGCAGCCAGCTCGGTCTGAGCGAGGAGCAGGTTGAATACGAAGGACGCGGCTACGTGCAGAGTGACGATGTGGTCAACACCGGCTTCGTCGAATCCGATGTGTCGCGGGTCGAAGTGCAGGTGGTGTACGACGAGCTGGCGGTGCTGGACGATCTCGACGGCGTCGACATTCAGCGGCTGACCCGTGAAGTGGATATCGCCAACCCCTACGCGCTGAACCTGATGCGCATCACCGTGGATGGCAAGCCCGTCGACGATCCCGGCAAGAGTTCGCCGGACACCCAGCGCTGTACCGACGTGGCGCTGGAAAACGCCGACATCCAGTTCAAGTTCGACAACCTGGAAATCAAGCCGCGCCTCAACGTCACCGCCTGGCCCAACAGCGTGCGCTATCAGGACAACCCGGTTACCGAGCTGCCGGAGGGCCTGGTCCAGTTCCGTAGCTACAGCAACTATGCCGCCTTTATCGACAGCGCCGAAGTGCGCCTGTTCGAGCAGGGCCAGTCACTGCGCGACACGCCGCTGGCGGTGCTGCCGGTCGGCGCCAACGGCCGCGCTGAGTGGCAGGCGGCCTTCGACAGTTACCAGGCACCCGGCCGCGAGCTGAGCTATGTGTTGCGCGTCTATGACCGCCAAGGGCGTTACGACGAAACCGCCGCGCAGACGCTGTGGATCGTGGATGAGCTGCCCGAGGCCGATGTCAGCGACAAGGCCGATGCATACCTCGATACCGAACAGGAACTGCTGGTGGGCTACGGTGAAAATCGCCTGCTGCGCTCCGACATTCCGCTTAACGGCGGCACCATCAAGGTGTACGGCCGCGATATTCCCGCAGACCGCCAGGTGTTTGTCGCCGGCCGCGCGGTGCCGGTGGCGAGCAATGGCGAGTTTGCGGTGGAGGAAATTCTGCCCGCCGGCCAGCACACGGTGGAAGTGGCGGTGCTCGACCAGGAAGGCAACGGCGAGCTGTTCCTGCGCGATCTGGCGCTGGAAAAAAGCGACTGGTTCTATGTGGGTATCGCCGATCTTACCGCCTCCTTTAACGACACCAATGGCCCCGCCCAGCTGGTGACCCAGGATGCCCGCTACGACAACGACCTCGATGTGCAGGGACGACTGGCCTACTTCACCCACGGCAAGTTCGGCGACAACTGGCAGCTCACCTCCAGTGCCGACACCCTGGAAGGGCCGGTGGAAGACCTGTTCAGCGGCTTTATGGAAAAGTCGCCGGACGCCATGTTCCGCCGCATCGATCCGGACTACCACTTCCCCACCTACGGTGACGACAGCACCGTTGAGGAAATGGCGCCGACCCTGGGCAAGTTCTACCTGAAACTGCAAAAGCAGGATAACTACGGCCTGTGGGGTAACTTCCGCACCAGCTACACCGACAACTCCCTGGCTCACATCGACCGCAGCCTTTACGGCGGCAAGTTGCACTTCCAGTCCGATGCCGTCACCAGCTTCGGCGAGAAGCGCTTCGTGGCCGACGGTTTTGTCGCCGACCCGGGCACCATCGCCGGCCGTGACGAATTCCGCGGCACCGGCGGCTCGCTGTACTTCCTGCGCCACCAGGACATTCTGGAAGGCTCCGACCGGGTGCGCATCGAGGTGCGTGACAAGGTGTCGGGCCTGGTGCTGGCGGTGAAAAACCTGGTGCCGGTGCAGGATTACGACATCGACTACCTGCAGGGGCGCATCATGCTGTCCGAGCCGCTGTCGGCCAGTCAGGCCGACGAGCTGCTGGTGTCTACCGACAGCAACAGCGGCAATGAGGTCTACCTGGTCACTCGCTACGAGTTCTCCACCAGCTTCGACGAAATCAGCAACCTGTCACAGGGTGCGCGCCTGCATTACTGGTTTGGCGATCACGTCAAACTGGGACTGACCGGCAGCAACAGCAAGGAGGCGGGCAACAGCGACCTGGCGGCGGTGGACCTGACCCTGCGCAAAAATGCGCAGACCTGGTTCAAGGCCGAATTCTCCGGCAGCGAGGGTTCGGACAATTCCACCTTTGTATC
>JBFHRT010000281.1:0-3728 GCA_041591575.1 Spongiibacteraceae bacterium | reverse complement strand
GGGCCAGCAACCCTATTCCGACGATGTTGGTGAGACCCTCAGCGACCTCGCCGCCATTGCCCAGGTGGGGCTGGAAGGGGTGGACGATGAGGAGAGCGAGAGCCACTTTTTCGCCATCTGCGAGTACGTGCGCATGGCTGCCCTCAACATCTTCCTCGAGTGCAATGAAGCGCCGGCGGCCGGCGCCGCGCCGGGCCCCAGCGGTAAGCAGCGGCTGCACTGAGCCGCCCGCGCTGTGATAAAGTAGCCTCTTTTCGGCAGATCTCCCCCAGCATGAAGATCAGCAAGCAGGAATACGCGCGCCGGCGCAAGAATCTGATGGTGCAGATGGAGCCCGGCAGCATCGCCATCGTGCCCTCGGCGCGGGAAAAAATCCGCAACCGCGACGTCGACTACCCCTTCCGCCAGGACAGCGATTTCCACTACCTCTGTGGCTTCGACGAGCCCGAGGCGGTGCTGGTGCTGCTGCCCGGCCGCGAGCACGGCGAGTTCGTGATGTTCTGCCGCGAGCGCGACCCCGAGATGGAGCTGTGGAACGGCTATCGCCAGGGGCCGGAGGGCGTGTGCACAAATATCGGTGCCGACGACGCCTTTCCCATCGGCGATATCGACGACATTCTGCCGGGGCTGATCGAGGGCCGCGAGCGGGTCTACTACGCTATGGGCCGCCAGCCCGACTTCGACCAGCGGGTGATGCAGTGGGTCAATACCATTCGCGCCAAGGCGCGCAGCGGCGCCCACCCGCCTGGCGAGTTTCTCGACCTCGATCACCTGCTGCACGACATGCGCCTGTACAAGAGCGCGGCGGAGCTCAAGATCATGCGTGAGGCCGGCGAGATCTCGGCCCGCGCCCACTGCCGCGCCATGCGCTACTGCCAGCCCGGTGTTTATGAATACCAGCTGGAGGCGGAAATCCTGCACGAGTTCGCCATGGCCGGCGCCCGTTTCCCGGCCTACAACAGCATCGTCGGCAGCGGTCGCAACGGCTGCATCCTGCACTACAACGACAACAGCAGCCAGATCCGCGACGGCGACTTGGTGCTGATCGACGCCGGTTGCGAGCTGGAACACTACGCCGCCGATATCACCCGCACCTTCCCCGCCAATGGCCGTTTCAGCCCCGAGCAGCGCGCGCTGTACGAGCTGGTACTGCGCGCGCAGCAGGCTGCCATCGACGAGGTCAGGCCCGACAATCACTGGAACCAGCCCCACGACGCCAGCGTGCGCGTCATCACCGAGGGCCTGGTGGAGCTGGGCCTGCTCAGCGGTGAGGTCGACGCGCTGATCGAGAGCGAGGCCTACCGCGAGTTCTACATGCACCGCGCGGGTCACTGGCTGGGCATGGACGTGCACGACGTCGGTGACTACAAAATCGGCGACGAGTGGCGGGTGCTGGAAGAGGGCATGGTGATGACGGTGGAGCCCGGCATCTACGTGGCCCCCGACAACGAGCGGGTGGACCCGCGTTGGTGCGGCATCGGCATTCGCATCGAGGACGATGTGGTGGTCACCAAGCACGGCTGCGAGGTGCTCACGGCCGCAGTGCCGCGCGAGGCCGACGACATCGAAGCGCTGATGGCGGCGGCGCGATGAGTCAGCAGCAACACACGAGCGACTGTGATGTGGTGATCGCCGGCGGCGGCATGGTCGGCGCCAGCCTGGCACTGGCACTGAGCCGCTACAGCGGCGGCGCCATCTCGGTGATGGTGGTGGAGAGTTTCCCGCTGCCCGCCGCCGGCGCCGCCCCCCAATACCGCCCCAGTTTCGACGCCCGCTCCACCGCGCTGTCCTGGGGCAGCCGCCAGATCTTCGACAAGCTGGGCATCTGGCCGCAGCTGAGTCAGCACCTCACCGCCATCGAACATATCCACGTCTCCGACCGCGGCCATATCGGCAGCGCGCTGCTGCACGCCCGCGAGCAGGGCTGGCCGGCGCTGGGCTATGTGGTGGAAAACGCCTGGCTGGGCAGCGTGCTGCTCAGCGAATTGCGCGCCGCCCCCGGCGTGAGCCTGTGCTCGCCGGCCACGGTGGAATCCATCGACAGCGGCGCCGACGGCGCCCGCCTGGGCATTCGCCGCGGCGACGAGCTCGAACAGATCCGCGCGCAACTGGTGGTGGTGGCTGACGGCGCCGACTCCGCCCTGCGCGAAAAACTGGGGGTGGCGGTGGCGGTCAATGACTACCGCCAGGCGGCGGTGATCGCCAATGTCTGTTTTGACAAGCCCCACCGCGGCACTGCCTACGAGCGCTTCACCGACCGCGGGCCGCTGGCACTGCTGCCGCTGTCAGACAGCGAGGAAGGCCAGGCGCGGGCGGCGCTGGTGTGGACCGAGTCCAATGCCGATGCCGAGGCGCTAGTGGCCGCCGACGAGGGCGAATTCCTGCGCCGCCTGCAGCAGCGTTTCGGCTATCGCCAGGGCCGCTTCCTGCGCGCCGGCCAGCGCGCCAGCTACCCGCTGCGGCTGGTGGCGGCCAACGAGCAGGTGCGCCGCCACCTGGTAATCATGGGCAACGCCGCCCATTCCCTGCACCCGGTGGCGGGCCAGGGCTTTAACTTGGCGCTGCGCGATGTGGCGCGCCTGGCCCAGCTGCTGGCGACGGCGCGACGCGAGGGCGAGCCACTGGGCGAGCTGGCGCTGCTGCAGCGCTACGCCCAGCAGCAGGACGGCGACCAGCGCCTGACCACCGGCTTTTCCGACCGGCTGCCGGCGCTGTTCGGCAACCGCCACCCGGCGCTGAGCCTGGGTCGCAACCTGGGGCTGCTGGCGCTGGACCTGCTGCCGGCGGCCAAGGCCCGCTTCGTGGCCCAGGCAGCCGGTGTCGCCCCCGGCACGACTCAGGGTTAGGACGTCAAGGCTAAGAACATGTCTGAGCAAACTTTTGATGTTGTCATCGTCGGCGCCGGGCTCGCCGGCGCTGCCCTGGCTGCCAGCCTGGCCGAGTTGCCGCTGCGTATCGCAGTGGTGGAGGCGCAGCCGCTGCGTTCGGGCTGGCCGCCACTGGACGCGGGTGTGGCCGGCTACGACCCCCGCGTCAGCGCGCTGACCGCCGCCTCCCAGCAATTGCTGCAGGAGCTGGGGGTGTGGGGCGAGATCGCCAAGCGCCGGGTCAGCCCCTACCGCGACATGCACGTGTGGGACGCCGAGGGCACCGGCAGCATCCATTTCAGTGCCGACGAGGTCAACCGCCCCTGCCTGGGCTATATCGTCGAGAACCGCCTGATCAACGCCGCGCTGCTGGAAAAGCTGCGCTTCAGCAAGCAGGTGACGCTGATCGACGGCGCGCCGGTGGCGCAGCTGCGCCGTTGCGGCGAGGGTCGCGAGCTGCTGCTGCAGAACGGCGAGCGCCTGCGCGCACCGCTGGTGGTGGCCGCCGACGGCGCCAACTCCCGCATCCGCGAGTGGGCGGGCTTTGCCACCCGCGAGTGGGACTACGGCCAGCAGGCCATCGTCACCACCGTGCAGATGGCCCGCGACCACCAGCGCACCGCCTGGCAGCGCTTTCTGCCCGAGGGGCCGCTGGCCTTCCTGCCCCTGGGGGATGCCAAGGAGCTGGATAGCAGCGACGAGCACGGCTACTGCTCCATCGTGTGGTCGGCGGACGACCACCGCGCCAGCGAGCTGATGGCACTGGACGACGACGCCTTCGCCCGCGAGCTGGGCCGGGCTTTCGAGCACTGCCTCGGCGAGGTGGTCTCCCTGGGGCGCCGTTTCAGCTTCCCGCTGCGT
>JBFHRT010000280.1:0-3737 GCA_041591575.1 Spongiibacteraceae bacterium | reverse complement strand
CAACGCCACCGTCAAGCTGGACTACTACGTCGATGGCCACACCTTCACCGCCATCACCGGTTACATGGCCTATGAGTTCTATGACCTGTGTGACTGTGACGACGTTGGCGCACCGCTGTTCGGTGCCGAGTTCTTCGAAGACTACTGGCAGTTCAGTCAGGAAGTGCGCTGGGTGTCGCCGGTGGGCGAGCGCTTCGAGTATATCGCCGGCGCCTACTTCCAGATGAGCGAGTTCGAATTCCACGACACCATCCTGATCGACTCCGACTTCGAGCAACAGATTCTCAACTTCGGTGACCTGGCCACCGCCGGTAGCTTCGGTGACGTGGAGGACGGCATCGGCGACGCCGGTGACGAAATTCTCGGCCAGCGCACGCCGCGGGACTTCATCACCGACTCCACCATGTGGTCCACCTTCTTCCAGGGCACCTGGAACGTTACCGACAGTTTCCGCGCCACCGCCGGTGTGCGTTATACCGACGAGACCAAGGAAGGCCGCCGCAAGCTGGAATATGCCAAGTCCGACGGCACCATTGATCCGCGTGGCTCGGAGGTCGATACCGTGCTGGCCGTGGTGTTCAAGGCCGAGCGTCACGACCTCAAGGGCGAGCGCCGCGAGCAGCAGTTCTCGCCGCTGCTGAGCTTCCAGTACGACATCAGCGCCGACGCCATGCTCTACGGCCTGGCCAGCAAGGGCTTCAAGTCTGGCGGATATGACGCGCGTTCCAACGCCACCCCGGACCCCAACGACATCGCCAACCCGCACGCTGCCGCCAACAAGCAGCAGCGCATTATCGGTAGCTTCGAGTATGAAGAGGAAGAGGCGGTCAACTACGAGCTGGGACTCAAGTCCACGTTGTTTAATGGTGCCGCCGAACTCAACGTGGCGGTGTTCCGCACCGAATACGATGACCTGCAGGTATCGATCTTCGACGGCGGTGTCGGTTTCAATGTCGGTAACGCCGCCAGTGCTGTCTCCCAAGGCCTCGAGCTCGATGGCCGTCTGGCGATCACCGAGCACCTGATGCTGGCTGGTGGACTGGCCCTGCTGGACTTCGAGTTCGAGGAGTTTCCCAACGGCACCTGTGCTCAGGGGCAGGCGCCCACCAACCCCAATGGCATTCACTGTGACAAGAGCGGTGAAACCAACCAGTACGCTGCCGACTGGTCCGGCAACCTGGCGCTGATCTATAGTCGCCCGATCAGCGACAACCTGGAGTTCAAGGCCAACCTTGATGTGGTTGCCATCGACGACTACAACCCCAGCGCCAACGTCGACCCGCGCATGGATGAGGACGGCTACTACAAGCTCAACGGCCGCATCGCCCTGGGCGACCTGGACGACACCTGGGAAGTGGCACTGCTGGGCAAGAACCTGACCGATGAGTACATCATTGCCTACAGTGCCGATGTGCCCACCGCCTACACCGTGACCCAGGCGCCCACTTATTTTGGCTTTGCCGAGTCGCCGCGCACCATCGCGCTGCAACTCAGCTACTCCTGGTAAGGCTGGTCACTCGGGTCTGAATGACGGCCCCTCTTTTCCGGCCGGCGCATTGCGCCGGCTTTTTTGTTTGTAGGCAGGGCGCAAGACGCGAGACGCAAGACGCTGGGCCCCGTCATTGCGAGGAGTGGAACGGCGCTGTTCAGCGGTTACGCGACGCAGCAATTTCCTCGAGTTGGCGGCAATCCCGGGGAGATCGCCACGTCGCGCAAAGCGCTCCTCGCGATGACGTGGGATATGCCGTCGCTGATCGGTACCCCGTCATTGCGAGAAGCCGCAGGCGACGCGGCAATCTCCCGGCTGTGGCAGCGTCGCCTTGCAAAAGAGCGCGACAATATAGCGTCAGCCCGGCGGCGCCAGCAGCGCACAGGGACTGGCGAGAATCACCGAGATCAGCTCGCCCTGACTGTTGACGCCCAGCTTGCCGAACACCGACTTGAGCTGCGCGCGCAGGGTTTCGCGGCTCTTGTTGAGCGCCGATGCCAGAGTGTGAAGGCTGTCGCCGGCGGCCAGCCCGGCGCACAGGGTGGCTTCGGCCCGGGTCAGCGCGAATAGCTGTTGCAGGCTGTCGCTATTCACCCGCAGGCGCTCATCGGCGCAGTAGGCCAGTACCAGCGCCGCAGGCTGCAGTGACTGTATAAGCGGCAACAACTGCAGGTGCAGGGCCGGCGCACCTGGCTCGCGGCTCACGGCAATGATACTGGTGTCGCTGTCGTCCAGGGTGGCGGCCAGGCGCTGGTAAAAGTGGTTGGAATCGTGGCGGTGGCGGAAGGTGAGGCGGCCATCGATCAGTTCCGCGCTGCCGCTGTCGGCCAGTTTGCGTTCAAAGGATGGGTTGGCGTAACGGCGCTGGGCGAAGCGGTCGACAATGGCCACCCCGTAGGGATAGCGGTCGGCCAGCGAAGCCAGCGCGCGCTGCCCGCTCTCCAGCTCCTGAAAGCGCAGGCGCAGCTGAATGGCCCGGCGCATATGCGGAATAAGCTGTTTGAGAAAGCGCACGTCGCTCTCGCTGAAATCGCGCTGATCCAGGCCCTTCTGTACCGCCAGGTAGGTGACCCAGGGCTCCTCTCTGTGAACCACGCCCATGGCGGCGTGTTTGACCTCAACGCTGCGAATCCACTCCTTGTAAAAGGCCGTGTCCAGGTATTCGCTGGGGTGCAGGTGCAGGTGCAGGTTGCTGGCCAGCACCTCGCCTGCCGGCGCGCTGAGGGTGCGGTGCATCAGCACGTCCTCATTGCGATAGCGCTGGTTGCAGGACTCAAGTGCGGGGCCATCCAGCGCTCGCCCGGCCAGGCTGAAGTGGGTGACGTCGCCGCTGTCACGGTTATAGGTGGACAGCACGGCGGTCTGCGCGCCACCGAGGCGTTGGGCGATTTGCGCTAGCACGAGCTGCCACTGGTCGGGCTCAAGAATGGTGTCGTACAGCTGTTGCAGCAGGCGGTCGTCACTGGCCTCGCTGCTGTGTATGTCGGGTGAGGTGGTCACGGTACAGCTCGGTTGATGGTGCGAGTCGGTGTTGATTATCCCGCAATTGCGGGGAGATACAAATGCGGCAGATGCCTTGCTGGGTGTCGCGGCGGGACAGCGGATGACGTTACGTGACACAGCTCGCAAGACGCCAAAGTTCTAGCATGGGGTCATCGCCAGATACGTGGCGGCCACTCATAACGATAACGATGTGAAGCGATTGACTGCACTGCGGCGATCGCTCGGAGGCCTCACCGATGACGCGCTATAACCGCAATTCCCTGTGCAAGAACGCACTTTCTGACCGTTACCCGAATACTGTTCCCGGCCGCAGCCGTGCCCCTGCTGCAGCGCTTGCGCTGGGCCTGTTGTCGGCGGGGGCGGCGCACGCTGCGGTGCTGGAGGAGGTGGTGGTGACGGCCCAGCTGCGCGAGCAGAGCCTGCAGGATGTGCCGGTGTCGGTCAGCGCTGTCACCGGAGAAAAGATCATGGAGGCCGGCATCGGCAATATCGAGGACATGCAGGCCTACGTGCCGAACTTGTATATGTCCCAGGCCACCATCAGCACCGACGTGTTTATTCGCGGTATTGGCTCCGGCGTCAACCAGGGCTTTGAGCAGTCGGTGGGCATGTATATCGACGGCGTGTACTACGGCCGCTCGGTGATGGCGCGGGCGCCGTTTCTGGATCTGGAGCGGGTGGAAGTACTGCGCGGACCGCAAAATATTCTGATGGGCAAGAATTCCATTGCCGGTGCGGTCAACAT
>JBFHRT010000279.1:0-3739 GCA_041591575.1 Spongiibacteraceae bacterium | reverse complement strand
GCTGGCCGTGGATGAGCGCCAGCATTCTGCGTGCCATTTACTGGCAGGCATTGCAACTCGCATGGAAGCGCGTCCCTTTTCATCCGCACCCCAATAGCTGATGGAGCGCGCCATGGACATTACCGCCACTCTCAAAGCCACGGTTTCGCAGCGCAGGCTGGGCCGCGGCGCCGTTGACCGCTTGCTGATGGGCCTCGGTTGCGGCCAGCTCAGCCTCAGGGAGGAGGGCTGGCAGCGGCAGTACACTTCCGGTCGCGCCGGGCCGCAGGCACATATCGATATCCACGATGCGCGATTTTACAGCGCAGTGCTGTTCGGGGGCAGCATTGGCGCCGCCGAGGCCTATGTGAATGGCTGGTGGAGCAGCCCTGATCTGACCACATTGGTAGAGTTGATCACGCTTAACCAGCAGTTGTTGCAAAAGATGGAGCGGCGTCTGGCCTGGCTGGGTTACGGACGCCACTGGCTGGCGCACCGCATGCGCCGCAATAGCGAGCGCGGCAGTCGCGCCAACATCGCCGCCCATTATGATCTCGGCAATGAGTTGTACGCCTGCTTCCTCGACAAGCACATGCAGTACTCGGCGGGAATTTACCCCGCCGTCGAGGCCAGTCTGGAGCAGGCACAGCAACACAAGCTGCGCATCATTTGCGACAAGCTGGCCCTCACCGAGCACGACCATCTGCTGGAAATTGGTACCGGTTGGGGTGGGCTGGCCCTGTTTGCTGCCAGGCACTATGGCTACCGTGTGACCACCACAACCATTTCCCGGGAGCAGCACCAGTTCGCCAGCCAGCGGGTGGCAGAAGCCGGCCTGGAGCAACGTATTACGCTGCTGCAACGCGATTATCGCCAGCTGCAGGGGCAGTACAGCAAGTTGGTGTCGGTGGAGATGATCGAGGCGGTTGGTTACGCCTATCTGCCGACGTTTTTTCAAACCCTGGAGCGGCTGCTGGAACCGGGGGGGCGACTACTGATTCAGGCCATTACCATTCGCGATCAACAGTTCGATGCCTACCGGCGCGGGGTGGATTTTATCCAGCGGTATATTTTCCCGGGCGGCTGCCTGCCGTCGGTACAGGAAATGAGCCGGCTGCTGAAAGCAAAGACGCAAATGTCGATGGTGCGGCTGGAAGACTTTGGCGCGCACTACGCACGCACACTGGCAGACTGGCGCCAGCGTTTTTTGCAGGCGGAATCGCAGCTTGAGCAACTGGGCTACAGCGAAGACTTTCGCCGGCTCTGGCAGTTTTATTTTTGCTATTGCGAGGGCGGTTTTCGCGCCCGCGCCACCAGCCTGGTGCAGCTGGAGGCAGAAAAGAGCAGAGGGCTGGCGTGAACGCCTGGCGCTGGTCACAACTGACCGGATTCCAGCTGTGCTGGTTGGGAGCGGTGTGGTGGGGTAATGCTGCTGCTCCCTGGCTGCTGCTGGCACTGTCGCTGCACTTGCTGTGCACGCCATCGCGCAGTGCGGATTTGCGCTCGCTGGCCTTGGTGCTGCCGGGCTTCGGGCTGGACATGCTGCTGTGGTACAGCGGCTGGTTCCTGTTTGCCGGCTTTCCGTGGTGGCTGCTGCTGTTGTGGGCGAGTTTCGTGTTGACCCTGGGCCATGGCCTGGCCTGGCTGCAACATTATCCTCGCGCCTGGATGGCACTGGGAGCGATGGGCGGCGCGGGCTCGTATCTGGCGGGCGCCCATGCAGGCGCTGTGCTATTGCCCCGGGGGTGGCTGCCCAGCGGGTTGTTGCTGGCGACCTGTTGGGCGCTGTTACTGCCACTGTTACTGATACTTGACCAGCGTAATCGGCGGGAATTGGCATGAAACGAGTGCGCGCCATGCTGCTAGTGGTGCTGGCGGTGCCCTCGCTGGCACTGAGTCTGCCCTGGCAGACCATGCAAACCGTGGGACGGGGCGAGATGCGCTGGTTGTTCTTTCCCTTGTACGAGGCAAGTCTGATGACCCCCAGCGGCGATTACCGCGCGGGGCAGCGGCCGCTGGCGTTGAGCCTGCGCTACCACCGCGATATTGCGGCCGACGACCTGGTAACCGCAACGCTGAAAGAATGGCAGCGTCTGGAGGTGAGCTACCCCCGAGCCTGGGTGGCGCAGTTGCAGGCACTGTGGCCCGATGTGCAGCGCGGTAGCCGTCTGACACTGTATGTGACCGAACAGGGCCACAGTCGTTTCTACCACAATCGTATGCTGCTGGGAGAGGTGGTGGAGCCGGGGTTCGCGCCGGCGTTTCTGTCCATCTGGCTGTCGCCAAAGACTCGCGAGCCGCGCTTGCGACAGCGCTTATTGGGTATTCAGTGAGCCCCGATAGCGTGCTGCCATGGATGGTGGCGAAATGACGACGCTCGCTGGTTATTCGTCGAGGGTAAATCCGACCTTCATGGTGACCTGCCAGTGCTGAACTTTCTGTTCGCGAATGTCGCCGCGCACCTCTTGTATTTGCACCCAGCGCAGATGACTGACGGTTTTGGCGGCGCGAGCGACAGCCGAGTTGACGGCATCCTCGATACTGGTGCTGGAAGTGCCTGTCAGTTCCAGCAGCTTGTAGACGTGATCAGACATGCCTGTCCCCTGATTTAGCCCCGGGTAAAAACCTTAGCGGGTGCCAGAAAAATCTGTATTGCGGCAATGGAATTTGCTCGGTGAATTGGCCCACAACAGCGCCAATCAGCCGTCCGCTCCCCATCTCTTTTTTTATAGTTGCCAATAGTGATTATCGCCACTTGGGTAATCACGTATTGCGGCTGGGGGCTAGCCTCGTATGGTGATAGATAACGGTATTTATCCGCTGTCGCAGGCTGAACCGGCCATGGCAGTGGAGGTCCAAGCTACAGAGCCTGCGGACCCAAAAGGTGCCTTTTGTGGGGCTGCACGGGCAGGAGGACAGGGCCATGACGGCGGCAGCACGCCAGGACAGTTTTCTCGAACAGGCTGTACAGCTGGGGGTGGGAGAACTGCACTTCAAAATCGACCAGCGCGTGGGGCTGTACGCGGTCGTTGCCATCCACAACACCACCCTGGGGCCTGCGCTGGGCGGTTGCCGCTGCGTCAACTATCCCAACAGCAGTGAGGCCATCAAGGACGCCATGCGCCTGGCGCGGGGCATGAGCTATAAGTCGGCCATCTGTAAGCTGCCCTATGGCGGCGGCAAGTCAGTGCTGATGCGGCCGCGCCTGATGGAAGATCGCGTGGCTTACTTCGAGGTCTTTGGCGAGTTTCTGGAACAGCTGGGCGGCCGCTATATCGCGGCGGTGGACAGCGGCACCAGCGTGGAAGACATGGACGCGATAGCGCATCGCACCCAACACGTTACCTGTACTTCCGACCAGGCCGGCGACCCGTCGCCGCTGACGGCGCTGGGTGTGTTCCGCGGCATCGAAGCCGCTGCCAGGTTCAGCCTGCAGCGCAGCGACCTCGAAGACCTGCACGTAGCGATACAGGGGGTGGGGCACGTGGGACATGCGCTGGCGGCGCTGCTGCATGAAGCCGGAGCGCGGTTAACAGTAGCCGATCACAACCCTACGCTGGTGAAACGCTGTGTCGATGAATTTGATGCGCTGGCGGTACCGGCGCAGAGCATTCTCGACGTGGAGGCTGATGTGCTGGCTCCTTGCGCGCTGGGCGGC
This sequence comes from Spongiibacteraceae bacterium, assembly GCA_041591575.1. Lineage (GTDB taxonomy): Bacteria > Pseudomonadota > Gammaproteobacteria > Pseudomonadales > Spongiibacteraceae > JBFHRT01. Next base: position 102 of record JBFHRT010000279.1, on the reverse strand, counting down.
ATCATTAACGACAACAGCATTCACCGCCTGCGTTGTGCCATTGTTGCCGGATCGGCGAATAATCAGCTGTCGACGCCGGTGCACGGCATGCAGCTGCAGCAG
>JBFHRT010000278.1:0-2500 GCA_041591575.1 Spongiibacteraceae bacterium | reverse complement strand
TGTCAATCCACGCGCGCGCGCTTTGCGCGCCATCAGCCCGGCGGCAATCATCACGTCCGGGTTGGAGGTGTTGGTGCAGGAGGTAATGGCGGCGATGGCCACCGCGCCCTGGGGCAGCTCGAAGCCCATCTCCGGCACCGGCATGGCCTCGTCGACGCGCTTGCCCTGTTTGGCGATGGCCTGGTGCATGATGGCCTTTACCCCGCTCAGCGGCGCCCGGTCCTGGGGGCGGCTGGGGCCGGCCAGGCTGGGCTCCACGGTGGCCAGGTCCAGGCTCAGGCGGCTGCTGAACACGGTGTCGGCGCTGTCGTCGCGCCACAGGCCCTGGGCCTTGCAGTAGGTCTCGGTGAGCGCCAGTACCTCGGGGTCGCGGCCGGTCAGTTCCAGGTAGCGCAGGGTGGCTTCGTCCACCGGGAAGTAGCCGCAGGTGGCGCCGTACTCCGGCGCCATGTTGGCGATGGTGGCACGGTCGGCCACGGTGAGGTGGGCTAGGCCGGGGCCGTGGAACTCGACGAACTTGCCCACCACGCCGTGCTTGCGCAGCATCTCCACCACGGTGAGCACCAAGTCGGTGGCGGTGACGCCCTCGTTCAGGCGACCACGGAATTCAAAGCCCACCACCTCGGGCAGCAGCATGGAGTAGGGCTGGCCCAGCAGCGCGGCTTCGGCCTCGATGCCGCCCACGCCCCAGCCCAGCACGCCGAGGCCGTTGATCATCGGCGTGTGGCTGTCGGTGCCCACCAGCGTGTCGGGGTAGGCCAGCCAGTTGCCGTCAGCGTCTTGGCGCGAGAACACCACCCGGCCCAGGTATTCCAGGTTCACCTGGTGGCAGATGCCGGTGCCCGGCGGCACCACACTGAAGTTGTCGAAGGCAGACTGGCCCCACTTGAGGAAACGGTAGCGCTCGCGGTTGCGCGTCATCTCCAGCTCCACGTTCTGCTCGAAGGCCTGGCCGGAAGCGAAGTGATCGACGCTCACCGAGTGATCGATGACCAGGTCCACCGGTACCTGCGGGCTGATTACCGACACGTCGCCGCCGGCGTCGCTCACCGCCTGGCGCATGGCGGCCAGGTCGACGATGGCGGGCACGCCGGTGAAGTCCTGCATCAGCACCCGAGCCGGCGAAAAATTGATGTCCTTGCCGCTGCTGGGCTGGTCCACCCACTGGCAGAAGGCGTCGATGTCGGCGCTGGTGACGGCGCCGCCGCCGAGGTGGCGAAGCTGGTTTTCCAGCAGGATTTTTAGCGAGTGGGGCAGGCGCTTTACGCGCGCATCGCCGATCTTGTCCAGCGAGTAGATGCGGTAGTCGCGGTCGTTGGCGGTGATTTGGCTGAGGTACTGCTGGGACGATGACATGCGAGTGCTCCGTGCGCTGCTTGTTATTAGTTAGAGGGAATACGGTGGACGGAATTGGCGTAGCCGATTCGACTCGGCCGATTCTGTCACGATTTATGGCTCAGTAAACCATGGTGCCGAGCGGCGTCAAGTTTTAGCGTAGGAATGAATGCATAAAGTGAGAGAGCCGCGCATGCACACTGACCAAAGCTTTTGTCAGCGCTACGGAGCGGTAGCGGTGATCGCCGGCGGCGCCCAGGGCATCGGCGCCGCCTATGCCCGCTTTGTCGCCGCGCGCGGCCTCGATCTGCTGATCGTCGATCGCGATGAGCCGGCGCTGGCGTCCCTGTGTCGAGAACTCGAGGGCGCGCATAACATACGCTGCACGGCGCTGGTCGCCGACCTGGCCGATGCCGCCATTGCCGACACCGTAGCCGCGGCTACTCAAGAGCAGGAGGTGGGGTTGCTGATTTACAACGCGGCTATTGCCGATGTCGGGCCGTTTTACAAAGCCGGGCAGGGCATGGCCGAGGAGTTGGCCAAGCTGCAGGTCAATATGGCCTCGCCCTTCGCGCTGCTCTACCGTTTTGCGCGGCCGATGTTGCGACGGCGCCGCGGCGGCATCGTGCTGATGTCCTCCGGTTCGGGGCTGCAGGGGGCGCCCTATTACTCGCACTACGCCGCCACCAAGGCCTATAACATCGTGCTGGCGGAATCGCTGTGGTATGAGTTCAAACCCTATAACGTGGACGTGCTGGCCTGCATCGCCGGCATGACCCTGTCGCCGGCAGTGGCGGCGGCGCGCGAGCGCGGCGAGGGCGGGCACAGTGTCTACCAGACACCGGAAGACGTGGTGGATGAAGCGATGGCAGTGCTGGGGCAGCAGCCCAGCGTGATCACCGGCCAACACAATCGCGATAACCAGGGTATTTTGCAATCGCTGCCGCGGGAGCAGGCGGTGGCGGCCATCGCCCGCCATGCCATCGACAACTTTCTCGGCGGCGAGCCGCCCGAACAGTGTCTGGACTGAGTCAGACTTCCAGATTGCAGTTGATGGTCAGCTCATTCACGTGGGCGCTGTTGGGCAGCGCCAGCACGGTGGCCACCAGTTGCGCCACATCTTCGGGCTGGGTCATGGCCTCGGGGGCGAGGCCGCTAACCTGGG
>JBFHRT010000277.1:0-3745 GCA_041591575.1 Spongiibacteraceae bacterium | reverse complement strand
GCGCCGGATTGGGGGTGCCCTTTCTTTTGGTTACTTTTCTTTGGGCAAGCAAAGAAAAGTGACTCGCCCGAAAGGGCGAAACCTATTCCCGTCATTCCCCGCGCTCCGCGGAGATAAAGGCTATTACCCAGCAATCAAAGCTGCTTGAACACCCGCTCCGCCGCATCCAAGGTCTGCTGAATATCGGCATCACTATGGGCCGCCGACATAAACGCCGCCTCATAGGAAGCCGGCGCCAGGTACACGCCCTGCTCCAGCATACCGTGGAAGAAACGGTTGTAGCGCGCGGTATCGCAGGCCATCACCTGCTGGTAATTCGTCACCGTGTCCGCCTCGGTGAAGAACAGTCCCCACATGGTGCCCACATGGTTGCTGGTCATCGGAATACCGGCGGCCTCGGCGCGCTCGCACAGACCGTTCACCAGGGTTTCGGTGCGCGCAAACAGCGGCTCGTAAAAGCCCTCGCGGCTGATTTCTTCCAGCATCGCCAGCCCCGCGGCCATGGCCACCGGATTGCCCGACAGGGTGCCGGCCTGGTACACCGGGCCCAGCGGCGCGATGTGTTCCATGATGGCGCGCTTGCCGCCGAAGGCCGCCACCGGCATGCCGCCGCCGATGACCTTGCCCAGGGTGGTGAGGTCGGCCTCGATGCCGTAGTGACCCTGGGCGCCGGACAGGCCCAGGCGGAATCCGGTCATCACCTCGTCGATGATCAGCAGACTGCCGTAGCGGTCGCACTGGCGGCGCAGGGTTTCCAGGAAGCCCAACTGCGGCGGGATGCAGTTCATGTTGCCGGCCACCGGCTCGACAATGATGCAGGCGATCTGATCGCCGTATTTTTCAAAGGCCTTGTGTACCCCCTCGCTGTCGTTGTAGCTCAGCGTCAGGGTGTGGTCGGCCAGCGCTTTGGGCACGCCCGGCGAGCTGGGCACGCCCAAGGTCAGGGCGCCAGAGCCGGCCTTGACCAGCAGCGAGTCGGAGTGGCCGTGGTAGCAGCCCTCGAACTTGATGATCTTGTCGCGGCCGGTGTAACCGCGGGCCAGACGGATGGCACTCATGGTGGCCTCAGTGCCGGAGCTGACCATGCGCACCAAGTCCATGTTGGGCATGATGTTGCACAGCCGCAGCGCCAGCTCGGTCTCGATGGCGGTGGGGGTGCCGAAACTGAGGCCGTCTTTGAGTTTGGCTTCCACCGCGGCGATCACTGCCGGGTGGGCGTGACCGAGTAGCATAGGCCCCCAGGACAACACGTAGTCGATATAGCGGTTGCCGTCGGCGTCAAACAGATAGGCGCCCTCGGCGCGCTCGATAAACAGCGGCGTGCCGCCGACGGCCTTGAAGGCGCGCACTGGCGAGTTGACGCCGCCGGGGATGACCTGCTGCGCCTGCTGAAACAGTTCTTCGGATTTAGTTGTCGCTGACATGTTCGCTTCCCAATCGACCGAGCGCCCATTATCCGGGTTTTACCGTGGGTTAAAAGGGCTTGAGCACCACCAGCAGCACCGCGCCGAACAGCGCCAGCACCGGCAGTTCGTTGAAGAAGCGGTAGAACACGTGGCCGCGTTGGTTGTCGTCGCGGGCGAACCGCTGCACCAGGTGGCCGCAGTAAAAGTGATAGCCGATCAGCGCCGCCACCAATGCCAGCTTAAGCAGGAACCAGGGCGCACTCAGGTAGTAGCCGGGATTCTGCCACACCATGGCCAGACCGAAGATCACCGTCAGCAGCATGAAAGGGGTGATGAACCGATAGAGCTTGCGCTCCATCACCTTCAGGGTGTCGCGGGTAGCCTGATCGCTCGCCTGTGCGTGGTAGACGAACAGGCGCGGCAGGTAAAAGATGCCGGCGAACCAGCACACCACGGCGATAATATGAAAGGCTTTCAGCCACAGCATGTGCGTAGATGTCTCCTGGCGGTAGGGTGCGTCGCGCGCACCGTTTTTTGGTTGTTGCCGTTAGCGTCCGATGTCCGGCCTCACTAAAACGCCACCGGCGTATGATAGTGTTGTTCGATGCGCTCGCGGGTGAGAATGCCGCGGTTGGTCCGCGTCTTGGGCCAGCTGCCGCCGCTGATATAGAGCGCATCCAGCCCCTGGGTGTTCATGCAGTCCAGCGCTTCGCGCAGGGTGCCGCCGCTGTCAAAGGCCGCGGTGCGTCGCTTCTGCTCCAGCAGATCCAGCAGGTCAATGTCCTCATCGCCGGCCGCCGCTTCGCCATCGCCATCCTTCGCTGCGGTTTGCGCCAGCGCCTCGTTCAGCGAGGCCTGCCAGTGGGGCTGTTCAATGGCAATAAACTGGCCCTCGGGGTTTTTCACCAGCAGCCAGTGGGGCGGCTGCGCCAGCAGCGCCTGGGCGCGCTCGCGGCTGAGCCGCTGGCTTTCCAGTTCCATCAGATCGCGCTCCATCACCGCCATCACGCTGGTGCGCAGCAGGGTCATGGTCAGCGGGTCGGTGCGCAGCGACTGCTGCAGTGCCGCCAGCGTGGTCTGCTGTGACGACTGCAGTCCAAACAGTTCGCGGTGGGTGAGCTGGGCAGCGGTGATAGCCAGCATCGCCGGGAAAATCAGCTCCAGATTGTGGGTCAGCTCCACCAGTGCCAGCAGCGCCGCCAGCGGCGCATTAAGCAGCGCGCCCATCATTGCGCCCATGCCCAGCATGACGTAAAAGCTGTGGCCCGAAGCCAGCTCTGGCTGCAGCGCGGCGCCGGCCAGACCCAGCGCGCCGCCGGCAAAGGCGCCAATCAGCAGACTGGGGCCGATCACCCCCATGGGCATGCCCAGCCCACAGCTCACCGCGGTGGCCAGCAGTTTGGTGGCGATCAGCGCCAGCAGCAGCCCCAGCGGCAAGCCGTTGGCCAGCGCCGCGGCGAAGCTGTCGTAGCCGGTGCCCATGATCTGCGGGGTGAGCAGGGCGCAGCTGCCGGTGAGGGTGCCCGCCAGTGCCATGCGCAGCAGCGCCGGCCGCTGCGCGGCGCGCAGACAGAAGCGCTGGATCAGCACAAAGGCGCCAGACAGTGCGCCGCAGGCGAAGCCCAGGCCGGCGATGAAGGGCAGCTCCAGCAGTGAGCGCAGCTCTACCGCCGGCACCAATAGGTAGGCCTCGCTGCCGGCCCAGGCCTGGTTGATGGCGGTGGCGGTGACTGCCGCCAGCATCACCGGCACGAAGCCGATGACGGTGTACTCCATCATCACCACCTCCATGGCAAAGATTACTCCGGCGATGGGGGTATTGAAGGAGGCGGCGACGGCGGCGGCGCTGCCGCAGGCGGCCAGTACTCGCAGGCTGTTGTTGGGCAGTTCCAGGCCCTGGCCCAGCAGGCTGGAGGTGGCGGCGCCCAGGTGTACCGCGGGGCCTTCGCGGCCGCCGGACTGGCCGCTGCCCAGTGCCAGCAGGCTGCCGAGCAGTTGCACCAGGGCGTTGGCCCAGGGCAGGCGGCCGCTGCCGCGGTTGAGTGCGGCGATGACGTGGGCGACGCCGACGTGGCGCTGCTGGGGTTGGCACAGACTCAGCAACAGCCCCAGCAGCAGTGCCCCACCCAGCGGCAGCGCGAAGTGCAGGCTGGCGGGCAGCTGCTCAAAGTTCTCGGCGTCGCCGCCGGGCAGCCACTGGCCCAGCGGCCAGTACAGCAGCTCGCGAAAGCCGATCACCACCAGTGCGGTGGCCGCCCCGGCGATGATGCCGAGCAGGGCATAGGCCAGCGCCGCCTCGGGGGAGGCGAGGCGCAGGCGCAGTTGTTGCAGAGCATCGG
>JBFHRT010000276.1:0-3755 GCA_041591575.1 Spongiibacteraceae bacterium | reverse complement strand
TCGAGGATGCCCTCGGGAATCTCGCGGCCCTCGCTGTCGAGCACCGCATCGTTGGTCATCAGGTGGCCGACGTTGCGCACCAGCAGCAGGCTGCGGCCGTGCAGGGTGAGCTCGGAGCCGTCGGCGGCGGTGAACACGCGGTCGCCGGTCAGCTTGCGCACGATCTGCTTGCCGCCCTTCTCCATGGCCTCCTGCAGGTCGCCCTTCATCAGGCCCAGCCAGTTGCGGTAGACCACCGCCTTGTCTTCGGCGTCTACCGCCGCGACCGAGTCCTCGCAGTCCTGGATGGTGGTCAGCGCGGATTCCAATACCACGTCTTTGACGCCGGCGGCATCGGTCTTGCCAATGGGGCTGTCGGCGTCGATCTGAATTTCGATGTGCAAGCCGTTGTGTACCAGCAGCACGCTCTCGGGCGCCTCGGCGCTGCCGCGGTAGCCGACAAACTGGCCGGCATCGGCCAGGCCGCTGGCGGCCTCGCCCAGCTGCACCTGCAGCTGGCCGTCGACCACGCGGTAGCCGGTGGCGTCACCGTGGCTGCCGCTGGCCAGCGGCGCACTGGCATCCAGGAACTGGCGCGCATAGGCGATAACCTTGGCACCGCGCGCCGGGTTGTAACCGCGGCCTTTCTCGGCGCCGCCGGTTTCAGGGATGATGTCGGTGCCGTAGAGGGCATCGTAGAGGCTGCCCCAGCGGGCATTGGCCGCGTTAAGGGCGTAGCGGGCGTTCATCACCGGCACCACCAGCTGCGGGCCGGCGAGCTGGGCGATTTCGGCGTCGACGTTTTCAGTGCTGACGCTGAAGTCCTCGCCCTCGGGCAGCAGGTAACCGATTTCGGTCAGAAAGGCTTTGTAGGCAGCACTGTCGAAGGCTTCACCGTGATGCTCGTGGTGCCAGGCGTCGATCTGGGCCTGCAGCTGCTCGCGCTTTTCCAGCAGCTCGCGGTTGCGCGGGGCAAATTCCTTGACCACAGCTTCCAGTTCCGCCCAGAAGTGCTCGGGGGCGATGCCGGTGCCCGGCGCGATGTCTTCATTGACCAGACGGTACAGCACCTCGGCCACCTGCAGCCCGCCCTGTTGCACATAGGGGCCACTGGCCGCAAAGGGTTTGGCAGGGTTTGACGCTGTCATATCCGGTACTCCTTCAGCCGTATTAGTCGAATGGCTCGCATTCTAGGCAGGCCACTGAAATTCCACAAATTTATCCACATTATCCTTGCTATTCACACGGTGAATAAATTGGGCGCCTCGGCAGGGCCGCAACCCTCCCCTATCTATATTAGATCTATACTCGAAAGATGACCTTTTTTGCCGCGCAGCCGGCGCCTGCCGCCAAGCCTGGCAGCAAGCCTTGCGACAAGCCTTAAATTCCCACAATGAATACCGAGTATAGAAAGCATAAATTAGATAAATCAGACCTGCCGCCTTACACTGCGCGACATCACCCCACACCACTCCGCGTATTTGAAAAGGGATAGACCATGTCAAACTATCGCAAAGAGATCGACGCCATCGCCAGCCTGCGCCAGGCCATGGGCGACGGCTGGAGAGATATCAACCCGGAATCTGCCGCTCGCATGAAGCTGCAGAACCGCTTCAACACCAACCTGGATATCGCCAAGTACACCGCCAAGATCATGCGCCAGGACATGGCTGACTACGACGCGGATACCGCCAAGTACACCCAGTCACTGGGCTGCTGGCACGGCTTTATCGGTCAGCAGAAGCTGATCTCCATCAAGAAGCACTTCGGCAAGACCGACAAGCGCTACCTGTACCTGTCCGGCTGGATGGTTGCCGCCCTGCGCAGCCAGTTCGGCCCGCTGCCCGACCAGTCCATGCACGAGAAGACAGCTGTTTCCGGCCTGATCGCCGAGCTGTACACCTTCCTCAAGCAAGCTGACGCCTGGGAACTGAACCACCTGTTCCGCAACCTGGACGAAGCCCGCGAAGCCGGCGACCAGGTCAAGGCCAAAGCCATCGAGACCCAGATCGACAACTACGAAACCCACGTAGTGCCCATCATTGCCGACATCGACGCCGGTTTCGGTAACGCCGAAGCCACCTACCTGCTGGCCAAGCAGATGATCGAAGCCGGTGCCTGCTGTATCCAGATCGAGAACCAGGTATCTGACGAGAAGCAGTGTGGCCACCAGGACGGTAAAGTCACCGTTCCCCACGAGGACTTCCTGGCCAAGATCCGCGCCGTTCGCTACGCCTTCCTGGAGCTGGGTGTTGACGATGGTGTCATCGTTGCCCGTACCGACTCCCTGGGCGCCGGCCTGACCAAGCAGATCGCTGTTACTGAAGAGCCTGGCGACCTGGGCGACCAGTACAACGCCTTCCTCGACGGCGACTACATCGAGTCTGCTGACGACATCAACAACGGCGACGTGGTGATCAAGGCCAACGGCAAGCTGCTCAAGCCCAAGCGTCTGCGCTCTGGCCTGTTCCAGTTCAAGGCTGGCACTGGCGAAGATCGTGTGGTGCTGGACTGTATCACCAGCCTGCAGAACGGTGCTGACCTGCTGTGGATCGAAACCGAGAAGCCCCACGTTGGCCAGATCGCCGGCATGGTTAACCGCATCCGCGAAGTGGTACCCAACGCCAAGCTGGTCTACAACAACAGCCCGTCCTTCAACTGGACGCTGAACTTCCGCCAGCAGGTGTTCGACGCCTGGGCTGAAGAAGGCAAGGACGTCTCTGCCTACGACCGCGCCAAGCTGATGAGCCCCGAGTACGACAGCAGCGAACTGGCTGTGGCAGCGGACGAGAAGATCCAGAACTTCCAGCGCGACGCCTCGCGTGAAGCCGGCATCTTCCACCACCTGATCACGCTGCCGACTTACCACACCGCGGCGCTGTCCACTGACACGCTGGCCAAAGGCTACTTCGGCGACCAGGGCATGCTGGCCTACGCCGGCGGCGTACAGCGTCAGGAAATCCGCAACGGTATCGCCACCGTGAAGCACCAGGACATGGCCGGCTCCAACATCGGCGATGACCACAAAGAGTACTTCGCCGGTGACGCCGCGCTGAAAGCCGGTGGTAAAGACAACACCATGAACCAGTTTGGCTAATGGTTGTTGACCGCTAGTACCGAAAAGGGCGACTGCAGAGTCGCCCTTTTTTTGTTTAAGACACGCACTTCTGAGAACACGCACCATGAACATTTCCACACCCGACCTCTACGACGCCCACGGCGACAGCCTGCAGGTGGCCGAACCCGGTTTCCGCCACTTCGGCGGCGTGCAGAATTTTTACGGCGAGATCGCCACCATCAAATGCTTTGAAGACAACTCCCGCGTCGCCGAGGCGGTGCGCACCCCCGGCAACGGCCGGGTGCTGGTGGTGGACGGCGGCGGCTCCATGCGCCGTGCGCTGCTGGGTGACAACCTGGCGCGCCTCGCCATTGACAACCACTGGCGCGGCATTATCGTCTACGGATGCATTCGCGACGTCGAGGAAATCGCCGACATGGCCATCGGCGTGATGGCGCTGGCCAGCATTCCCGCCAAGACCGAAAAACTGGGCGAGGGCCACTTCGGCGTGCCGCTGGCCTTCGCCGGCCTGCGCTGCCAGCCCGGCGACTACCTCTATGCCGACGGGACAGGCATTGTGGTGTCAGCCGAACCACTGACAGCCGATGGCGCCGGCGCGTAAGCTGCAGCGTAGCCAACGTTTACCCACGAGAGAGAAGGAAACCGCATGTTAAAACTGGGCATGATGCTGGGATACTCGGGCAAGAAAATCAGCCTT
>JBFHRT010000275.1:0-3756 GCA_041591575.1 Spongiibacteraceae bacterium | reverse complement strand
TTTTAACCTCCAGTAGCGTTATTGATTAGAAAACAGAGCCATTTCCATGGCCCCGTAGCGTCTTTGGCAGACGGTCTGTGAAAGACTGAAAAGCATGATACACGCGCCATTTCATCAATCCCATTAAATTTTCCAATGAGCTGAATAGGCGCAGCCTATCGACTAATTCTTGCACGATTAGCTTATTAAATAACAATCATCCGCATTTGACAATAATTCTCATTACCGTTATCTTAGCCCAAGAATTGAACAGATCGGTGGCTTAATCACCGCCAGCGCTACAGGTGCACCCTATGTTTGTCTGTCTCTGCAAAGGCATTACCGACCACGATATCCGCGATGCCATCGACGAAGGCGCCACCAGCTTCCGCGCCCTGCAGAAGCGCTTGGGCGTTTCCACCCAGTGCGGTTCCTGCGAATGCGAAGCGCGTGAAGTGCTCGCCGAATACAAGCAGATGCAGCGCGAAGAGAGCCTGTTTTACGCCGCCTAGCGTGGCTCCCGCCCCGGCAACGGCCATCCAGGCCAAATGCAAACGCTAGCGATAACGATTTGCACCTCTATTAAAATCCCCTTCAATATCAATTGCTTAGATTGACTTTGCGCCATTGCCGGCCCACACTTTAGCCCTATTCCAAATAACCATGGCCGATAGGGGATGTCCCATGAAGGGCGACAAGAAAGTCATCGAACACCTTAACAAAGCACTCGCCAACGAGCTGATTGCCATCAACCAGTACTTTTTGCACGCCCGCATGTACAAGGACTGGGGCCTGAAGGAACTGGCCGATCACGAGTACCACGAATCCATTGACGAGATGAAACACGCCGACAAACTGGTCGAGCGCATCCTGTTTCTGGAGGGGCTGCCCAATCTGCAGGACCTGGGCAAGCTGCTGATCGGTGAGAACACCGAAGAAATGCTCAAGTGCGACCTCAAGCTGGAAATGAAGGCGGTGCCCGACCTGCGCGCCGGCATCAAGTACTGCGAGTCGGTAGAGGATTACGTCAGCCGCGATCTGCTGCAGGACATCCTGGAATCCGAGGAAGAGCACATCGACTGGCTGGAAACCCAGCTGGGGCTGATCGAGAAGGTCGGCCTGCAGAACTACCTGCAGTCGATGATGGAGTCCTGAGACTCTCAACAAATAAGCTCAGGGGCGCCAAAGCGCCCCTTCTCCACCCCGCTATTTCTTCGGCGAGGCGTACATGGTGATTTCGGCGGTAAACACCTGGTCGCCCTCACCATCCACAATCGACACCGCCACCGGCACATCTGCCGACACCCCACTCTCAATGGGCGGCAGCGAGGCCGTCACCTTGAGCAGACCCCGCGCCGGTTTCAGGTAACGCACTGTCATGCCCTTGGGGATCCAGCGCATGTCCTTGGGCACCGACACCTCGGTGGAAATACCCCCAGACAGCTCCGCCGCGTTGCACAGCGCGATGGCGTGCACCGTGCCGATATGGTTGTGCATATGGCGCTTGTCCCACAGCGTGACCTCGGCGCCACCCACTTCCAGGCGCTCGAAGCGCGCCTTGATTGAGCCGAAATACGGCGCCTTGCGATTCACCGCCTTGGTAAACAGCCACTTGCCGCCCGGATAGGTCGACACTTGTTTCCACATCTTGAGCACCGGGTTCATCCGATACCTCCTCCCGCCAATGTTAACAGCGAAAACACTAGCACGGGTGGCCCGCTTCGCGATTGGCTGCAAAGGCAGTGGTGACTCGTCGACAGGGCCAGAAGAAACGAAGAAACCGTAGGGTGCGCCGCGCGCACCGGTTGCTAGCTCTCCGCACCCCAGGCATTCACGGTGCGCACAGCGCACCCTACGGGAGTATCAGCGCAGCGGCAGCGCTGGTAATTTAGACGGGTTTTGTAGGTGCGACTTTAGTCGCACAAGCGTGGACGCACGGTGGATGTGTGCGGCTGAAGCCGCACCCACATGGCTAGAAGCTAGCGCCGTTTGAACCGCCCAGGCTTGGTCAGCCACACCCAGGCACCGCTCAGCGCCAGCAGCAGCAAGCACAGCGCGGCGGCATCCATCAGCCACACACCGGCGCGCCCGAACAGGCGGCCGCTGTGCAGATCCAGCAGCAGGCGCTCCCAGTCAATGGCATCGCCCACGTGGCTCTGCAGCAACTGCCGGCGCAGCGCCGCAGGCGGCGGCTGCGACTGAGCCCAGTCGTCAGCGCTTGTCTCAGCGGGACTGAAGAGCAGCGATTCCAGGTCGGCGCGATAGACCGCCTCAGCACTGCGCAGCAAGACGCCGGCCTCATCGCGGGCAATGGCTTCAACCCCCGGCGGCAGGCCGTAAACACTGCCTATGCGCTCGATGACCTCACCGTCGCGACCCAGCAGCAGCAACTGGCCGTCGCACAGCGCGGCGATCACCTCGGTATACAGCACCGCGCCGGCCATCGGTTGCTGGCAGTAAGCCACTTCGCGCTCATCAAGATAGAGATGGCTGCCGCCAACATGGCTGAGCCACTGCCCGCCCAGCGGGTAGGCGGCAATCTCGGGCAGCTCCACCCCGTACAGTGACAGCAGCGCCGGACTGCGCAGGGCGCGCTTGCCCAGCCCCAGTTCGGCGCTGTGGTTCAGCGCAATACCGGTGATTACCAGCAGCACTACCAGCAGCGCCACCACCACACCGACGCGGCGGTGCCAGCGCAGCAGCGCCAGCCGCAGCGTCCTATTCACCGCCAGCCACCGCGCTATCGCTAGCGGCCACCGATTTGGCCAGCAGCAGCGCCAGCCGTGCCACCTTGGTCACCGCATTGACTGACAGGGTGGCGCCGGTGATGCCGTCGATGCGCCGGTCCAGCCGCCGATCCTCGGTCAACTGGGCACCGCGGAACTGCTCGGTAAAGAAGGGGTAGCGCACCTCGCCGCCGCGGCTTTCACGGAACTCGAGAATAGACACCGAGGCAATGCGTTCACCGGCCCCGTCAACCACCACACCGATGGTGATGGGCAGGTCCTTGCCGATCTCTTCCAGCACCCAGGCACTGCGCGCCCCCGCCTGCCAATAACGCAGGCGCAGGCCACTGTAGGGGTGGCCGAAAATGGTCTTGGTTTCAGCTTTGAGCTCCGGAGTCAGCCACAGGGTGCGCATGGTCGGCGCCGCGTCGTCAAACGACTGCTCAAGAAATTGTGGCACCGTCAGGTACACGCCCTTGGCCGCCAGCGGGCCGGCGCACAGCAACAAACACAGAGAAAAGAACAACCGCCGCATTGCCAATACTCACCCTTCTAAGAACGGAAAAAGGGGGCACGAAGCCCCCGCAAGCATACCAACATGGATTCGATTGGTTTAGAAGCTCCAGCCAATGCCCAGGTTGAAGGAGTCAGCCTTGGTCACCGTGTTGTTCGGATCCTTGCTGCCTTCATCACTGTCGGCGTCGATCAGGTCAGCCTTCAGCGCAACGCGGTCAGTCAGCCAGTAGTTCACACCAATGGCAACTTCTTCCACTTCAGTGTCGGCGCTGTTGCCAGCATTGTTGTCCCACTCGCTCTGGCGAACGAACACACCCAGCTTCGGAGTGATTTTGTAGGAAGCCTCTGCGTACCAGCCTTCCTGCTCGTCGCGACCGTCAGCCTCGAATTTATCGCCGTTGATGTCCCACTGAGCCGCCAGCGCGGTCAGGGTCAGGCCGGCCACGGTGTAGCGAGCGTGAGCCTCCAGCAGCAGCGCATCGTTCTTGTCGATGCCAGCACCCTGGGTGATGTCCTGCTGCTGCTGGACGGTGGC
>JBFHRT010000274.1:0-3763 GCA_041591575.1 Spongiibacteraceae bacterium | reverse complement strand
GTGCCAGGCATCGACATCCTCGGGGGCATCCACCACAAAGCCGATATGATCCAGCCGCTGGGCGGCGGGGTCGCGCTGGGCCCCGCGGTAGCGGTGCAGCGCCAGGTTGTCGACGCCGGAGCAGAGGTAGACGTTATCGGCGTCCGGCTGCCACTCCACCGCCATGCCCATCAGCTCGGTGTAGAAACTGACCGTTTTCTCAAATTCGGCGACAAACAGCGCCACATGGCGCAGGCCGGCCGTGGCTCGAGGGCGCGGGGCGCTCACGCCTCGCCCTCCTCCACCATCCGGTAGCCGTGGGTAACCTCAACACCGGCCTTTTCCATCATGATCGAGGCCGAGCAGTATTTCTCCGCCGACAGGCTCACCGCCCGCTTGACCTGGGATTCCTTCAGCGCGCGGCCGCTAACCACGAAGTTGAGGTGGATCTTGGTAAACACCGCCGGCACCTCGTCGGCGCGCTCGGCCTCCAGTTCAACATGGCAACGGCTCACCTGCTGGCGGGATTTCTGCAGAATGCTGACCACATCAAAGCTGGCGCAGCCGCCCATGCCCAGCAGCAGCATTTCCATCGGGCGCACGCCCATGTTGCGGCCGCCGTGGTCCTCGGGACCATCCATTACCACGCTGTGACCACTGCCGGACTCGCCCAGAAACATGGCGCCGTCCACCCATTTAACCGTTGCTTTCATCCGCTGTGCCTTTTTCTGCTATAACAACACAAAGGCGCAAGCTTAACACATCACAAAACCAACAACTTACGAAATCGGCGCTCGCCAATAGGCGCCTGGCGCGGCATACTTACAGATCGAGTCTACGAGCCAGGCCGTCGCAAGAAGTACTATTAAAAGAGGGTCGAAAAGTGATATCCCCCGTAAAACCAGTGATCCCCAACCTCGACAGTTTCCTGAACCACTGCCGGCGGCGCCGCTATCCCGCCAAGAGCACCATCATCTATGCCGGCGACGAGAGTGACGCGCTGTATTTCATCGTGGATGGCTCGGTCACGGTACTGATCGAGGACGACGAGGGCCGGGAAATGATTGTCGCCTACCTCAACAAGGGCGACTTTTTTGGCGAGATGGGCGTGTTCGACCCCGAAGTCACCCGCAGCGCCTGGGTCAAATCCAAGACCGAGTGCGAAGTGGCAGAAATCAGCTACTCCAAATTCCACGAGCTGCAGGAGCAGTTCCCCGAGGTGCTGTTCGCGCTGGGCACGCAGATGGCACGCCGCCTGCGCCAGACCACCCGCAAGGTGGGCGACCTCGCCTTCCTGGACGTCACTGGCCGCGTCGCCCGCACCCTGCTGGACCTGTGCAAACAGCCCGATGCCATGACCCACCCCGACGGCATGCAGATCAAGATCACCCGCCAGGAAATCGGTCGCATCGTCGGCTGCTCCCGCGAAATGGTCGGCCGTGTGCTCAAGACCCTGGAGGATCAGGGACTGGTGTCGGTGAAGGGCAAGACCATGGTGGTATTTGGAACGCGCTAGACGCTGGACGGGAGACGGGAGACGCTAAAAAGCGGCGTCGCGGCGCAGCCTGCGCAAGATCCAAGTCAGCATGCAGGTGCGGCTTCAGCCGCACAAAAAACGGGCCGCTTCTGCGGCCCGTTTTGCTTTTGGCGTTAGCGTCCGACCTCAGAGAGCCTTCCCCGCGAGCGCAGCGAGTGCATTGGGTACTCCAGACGCCCGACCACTGCACCATCACCGTAACCGTAGGCCCGCATAAGCTGGCGTTGCGGGCATGACGCCGGACGGGAGACGCTAGAAAACGGTGCGTGCGATGCAAGACGCAAGACGCAAGCAGGTGTGGTAGCGAACGCCCGCAACGCTGCAAAACGCTTATGCAGGCCTCCGTTTGTGGTGCCCCTTCGCTTTTCTCTGTGGCCCTCTGTGGACTCTGTGGTGAAGGCTTTTAGCTACTTCACCTGCTGCTTGGCCAGCTTTCTGGCTAGAGTACGCCGATGCATACCCAGGCGCCGCGCGGTCTCCGAAATATTGAACCCAGTCTCGGCCAGGGTCTGGTGAATGCGCTCCCACTCCAGCGTCTTGATCGAGGTGGCGCGGCCGCTGATCTGGGCGTCGACATTGCCCTCGGCGCTGTTGAAGGCGGCCTCGATGTCGTCGGTATTGGAGGGCTTGGCGAGGTAGTGACAGGCGCCCAGTTTCACCGCCTCCACCGCGGTGGCGATGCTGGCATAGCCGGTGAGCACCACAATCAGCATGTCCGGGTCGTGCTTGTGCAGAGCCTGTACGCAGGCCAGCCCCGAGGCCTCGCCCTCCAGCTTAAGGTCCACCACCGCGTATCCCGGCGATTGATTCTCCAGTAGCTCTTCCACGCTCTCCAGGCTGCTGGCGTTGAGCACGGTATAGCCTCGACGCTCGAAGGAACGGCCCAGGGTGCGGGCGAAGGCGGCGTCGTCCTCGACCAGCAGCAGCGTGCGCGACTCGGCATCGGCAGTGTTTTCAGCCATCAGCTCAATCCTCCTTCAGTAGCAGCGCATCCAGCGGCAGCCGCAGGATCACTTCGGCGCCACCGGCCGGCAGGTTGCTGGCGCTGACCTTGCCGCCCAGCGTGCGCACCACATTGAACACCAGAAACAGGCCCAGACCGCTGCCGGGACGCGCCTTGGTAGACTGGTAGGGCTGCCCCAGGCGGCTGAACACCTTGCTGGAAAAGCCCGGTCCGCGATCCACCACCCGCACCAGCAGGGTGTCCGCCTCGCGGGAGACCTCCATGCCCACCCAGCTCGGGGAGGCTTCCAGCGCGTTGTCCAGCAGGTTGCACACAGTCTGTTTCAGCACCGAATCGGAGACGATATCCACATCCTCGCCGAAGCGGTTGTCGAAGTGCAAATCAGCGATCTTGCGGGTTTCACGCCACTCACTGATCAACTCATCAAAAAACTCGCAGACGGTGGTCTCCTCGGAGTTTTCGCCGCGGGCCTCGCCGGCGGAGAGCAGGATGCCGCTGACAATGGCCTTGCAGCGCCGAACCTGGGCCTGCATTTCCTCAATGTCCTGGCACAGATCGGGGTCGTCCCTGAGCGCGGGCATGTGGTGCCAGTCGCCCAGCAGCACGTCGATGGTCGCCAGCGGCGTGCCCAGCTCGTGGGCGGCACCGGAGGCCAGCAGCCCCATGCGCAGGATGTGCTCCTCCTCGGCGGCGCGCTGGCGCAGCTCCGCCAGGCGCGCGTCGTGCTCGCGGCTGGCGCGGGTAATGCGATTGACGAACACCACCAACAGCGCCGCGGTGAGCAGCAGGCAGATAAACATGCCCTGCACATACAGGCTGTTAATGCCCTGCTGGTAGTCCAGCGGCAGATCCAGCGGCTGCCCCGCTTCGGCCAGCCACAGAAAACACGCCGTGGCCACCCCCAGCAGGGTCCAGGCCAGTGGCGCGACCATCAATACCGCGGCCAACCCCACCTGCAGCACGTAGAGGAAGACGAAGGGATTGGTGGCGCCACCACTGAGGAACAGCTGGAAGGTGAGTGTGCCCATGTCCACCAGCAGCCCCAGAAACAGCTCGGCGGCGGCCATCGGCCGCCCCAGTCGCAGGCTGGCTTCGTACAGGCCGTTGAACAGCGCCAGCCCCGCCAGCACCGCAAACATCGCCTGCAGCGGCAGCTCGACGCCCAGGCCAAAGTGGGTCACCAGAATGGTGAGCAGCTGGCCCAGCACCGCCAGCCAGCGCAGCTGCACCAGCTGGCGCATGTGTTTGCTGAGGGTATCGTAACCATTCTTGGAGTTGAGCAG
>JBFHRT010000273.1:0-3776 GCA_041591575.1 Spongiibacteraceae bacterium | reverse complement strand
GCCCAGCTGCTTCAGGCCCAGCGATACGCGGTTGCGCTCGCGGTCGAACTTGAGGATGCGCACTTCGATCTCGTCGCCAACATTGACGATTTCGCTCGGGTGCTTGATGCGCTTCCAGGCCATGTCGGTGATGTGCAGCAGGCCGTCGATGCCGCCCAGATCAACAAACGCACCGTAGTCGGTCAGGTTCTTGACGATACCCTTAACCACCATGCCTTCCTGCAGAGAAGCCAGCAGCGCTTCGCGCTCTTCGCTGTTTACGCTCTCCAGCACGGCGCGACGGGAAACCACAACGTTGTTGCGCTTCTGGTCCAGCTTGATAACTTTGAACTCGAGGTCCTTGCCTTCCAGGTGCGTGGTGTCGCGCACCGGGCGCACGTCAACCAGCGAGCCAGGCAGGAACGCACGGATAGAATTGATGTCGACGGTGAAACCGCCTTTGACCTTGCCGTTGATAACACCGGTAACGGTCTCTTCGGCCTCGTAGGCCGCTTCCAGCTGCTTCCAGGCTTCGGCGCGCTTTGCTTTTTCGCGAGACAGACGCGTTTCACCGAAACCGTCTTCAACGGCTTCCAGTGCCACCTGTACTTCGTCGCCAATCTGCAGCTTCAGCTCGCCGCTATCATTGACGAATTGGGCACGCGGAATTACACCCTCGGACTTCAGGCCAGCGTGTACGGTTACCCAGTCACTATCGATATCAATGACAACGCCGGTCACGATGGAGCCGGGCTGCATATCGATGGTTTTTAAACTTTCTTCAAACAGATCAGCAAAGCTTTCGCTCATTAGTCATTACCTGAAAATTAACGGTGCCATCTATATATATGTCTGATATATAAATGTCTGACACCTCGACCGCACATCCAGCCTGCGCGGGTCTGTTCATCGTACTGCGGTCAATGTCAGCTGGAGTCACATTGGCCACAGACCAGTGTGCGCCGCGCTAGCGGCCCACATCCACATATTCTCGCACTTTGGCGAGTACATGTTCAAAGACTTCATCGATACCCAGCCCGGTGCTGTCCACCAATACCGCGTCTGCCGCCGGCTTCAGCGGCGCCACCGCGCGCTCTGAATCGCGCTTGTCGCGGGCACGAATGTCGTCTAAAAGGGCCGCGAGGTTAACACTTTCCCCCTTATCTTTCAACTGCTTATGCCGCCGCTGAGCGCGCTCTTCGGCGCTGGCGGTAAGAAACAGCTTGAGCGGCGCCGCCGGGAACACCACCGTGCCCATATCGCGACCGTCGGCGACCAGCCCCGGCGCCTGGGCGAAGGCCCGCTGCCGGGCCAGCAGCGCCTGTCGCACCGCCGGCAACACCGCTACTTTGGAGGCCAGTTCACCCGTGGTTTCGCTGCGCAGCTCGTTACTGACGTCGTCGCCCTCCAGAATCACCGCCGCCGGCTCGCCGGGCGCGCCGGGCTCGAAGCGCACGTCGATATGCTCAGCCAGGGCCGCCACCGCCGGCTCGTCGTCCAGCGCGATGCCGTGACGGTCGGCCGCCATGCCGACCACCCGGTACATGGCGCCGCTGTCCAGCAGATGCCAGCCCAGCTCCCGCGCCAGCAGCTGGCACAGGGTGCCCTTGCCCGAGCCGCTGGGGCCGTCGATGGCGATAACCGGCACCTGCCCTCCCGCTACCTGGGCACTCATGACACACTGATCCGCAGCCCGGCGCCCTGGGCCAGCTGCACGAAATTGGGGAAGGAGGTGGCCACGTTGTCACAGTCCTCGATGTGGATCTCGCCGCCGGCGCGCAGCGAGGCCACCGCAAAAGCCATGGCGATGCGGTGGTCGTGGTGACTGTTGATGCGACCGCCACCCATGGCGCCGCCGACGATCTCGATGCCATCGGGCGTGGGCTGGGCGTCGACACCCAGGGTCTGCAGGCCATCGGCCATCACCTGGATACGGTCGCTCTCCTTGACCCGCAGCTCCTCGGCGCCGCGCAGCACCGTGCGCCCCTCGGCGCAGGCGGCGGCCACGAACAGCGCCGGAAACTCGTCGATCGCCAGCGGCACCTGGTCCTCGGGAATATCGATGCCGCGCAGCTGGGCGGAGCGCACACGGATATCCGCCACCGGCTCGCCGCCCACCTCGCGGCAGTTATTCACCTCGATATCGCCACCCATCAGGCGCAGGATGTTGATCACGCCGATGCGGGTGGGATTGATGCCGACGTGTTGCAGGGTGACATCCGAGCCCGGCGCGATGCTGGCCGCCACCATAAAAAAGGCCGCCGAGGAAATGTCGGCCGGCACGTCGATGGGAATGCCCTGCAGGCGACCGCCGCCGATCACACTGCAGGTGGCACCGCGCTGCACCACCGGATAACCGAAGCCCTTGAGCATGCGCTCGGTGTGGTCGCGGGTGGGGGCCGGCTCGGTGACCGAGGTCTCGCCACTGGCGTAGAGGCCCGCCAGCAGCAGGCAGGATTTGACCTGGGCGCTGGCCATGGGCAGGTCGTAGTGGATGCCCTTGAGCGCACTGCCGCCGTGTACGGTCAGCGGCGGCCGGTCGCCCTCGCCCGTAGTTACCTCGGCGCCCATCAGCCGCAGCGGATCGGCCACCCGGCCCATGGGGCGCTTACTCAGGGATACGTCGCCGGTCATGGTGGCGGTGAAGGTCTGCCCCGCCAGCAGCCCGGCCAGCAGGCGCATGGAGGTGCCGGAATTGCCCACATACAGCTCACCCTCGGGCGCCTTCAAGCCATCGCGGCCGACGCCGTGCACCACCACCCGGCCGTTGTCGGGACCGTCGATGCGCACACCCATGGCGCGGAAGGCATTGAGAGTCGCCAGCGCATCCTCGCCCTCCAGAAAACCATCAATGGTGGTGCTGCCGTCGGCGATGGCGCCGAGCATGATGGAGCGGTGGGAGATGGATTTGTCGCCGGGTACGCGCAGCGCGCCGGTGACACTGCCACCGGGTTGTAAGGTAAATTCCACAGTCAGCCCTATTGCTTAACTCGTTAGTTTAGTGATTCGCAGCCTGAACCTAGTGCTTGCCACCCTTGTACTGGGTGAGAAAGTGCTGGTCCCGCGCCATCTTGGCGCTTTCAAAAGTCGCCTTGATCGCCTCACCGTCGCCGGCGGCAATGGCCTCGCGCAGCCGCGCCAGGTTGGCACTGAACAGATCCATGCGATCCAGCACCGCATCGCGGTTGGCCAGCACAATGTCGTGCCACATCTGCGGGTCGCTGGAGGCGATACGGGTGAAGTCGCGAAAACCGCCAGCGGCGTAGCGGAAAATCTCGCTGGCGGAGCCGTCGCGCGCCAGCGCATCCACCAGCGCATAGGCCAGCACATGGGGCAGATGACTGGTGGCCGCCAGCACCGCATCGTGCTCGGCCACATCCATGCAGCTGACCTCAGCACCGGCGGCTGTCCACATCTGCTCTATCGTGTTTAGCGCCTGCGGCGCGGTGTTTGTCAGCGGCGTGAGAATCACCCGGTGGTCGACGAACAGCTCGGCTCTGGCGGCCTCTACCCCGCTCTGCTCGGAACCGGCGATGGGGTGACCCAGCACCAGGTTGGGCGGCGGCTCACCAAACACCGCCTGAGCGGCGCGCAGCAAATTGCCCTTTACGCTGGCGACATCGGTCACCACCGTGCGCTCGTCCAGCAGCGGCGCCAGCTCGCGCAGTACTTTCTCCGCTACCTGGGTCGGCGTGGCAATCACTACCACATCTGCGCCGCGCACCGCCTCGGCCAGATCCAGTGTCCAGCGGTCGATAACGCCCAGTTCCAGCCCCTTGCGCAGCGAGGCCTCGCGG
>JBFHRT010000272.1:0-3783 GCA_041591575.1 Spongiibacteraceae bacterium | reverse complement strand
GCCAGCAGGGTCAGGCCGGCCAGCAATAGCAGCTGTTGCGACAGTGTTGCCCAGGCCGGCGCCAGTAGCAGCGCGCCACCAGCCGCCTGGGACAGAAAGCCAAAAAACATCAGTGCCAGGCCGGCGCGAATCTCATGCCAGCAGCCGCTGGGTTTGCTCAGTTTTTCGGAGTGGTTGAGCGCGGCGAGGCAGGCGCCGGCGCAGGCCAGTGCGTAAAACAGGGTGGGTGCGCTGATGCCGTCGCGCTGGTCACACAGTGTGGCCAGCGCGGCGAGGTAAAAGCACGCGCCTATCAGTACCGCATTGGTCAGTTTCCGGTCCATCGGAAGTCCCTCCTGCGCCGTGGAGTTTGGCGAATCTTTCTAGAGCCTAGGTAGGGGGATGCTGAGCCGGTATGAGGGTTTTTACCTATGCGCGGGCAAATTGCGACGGAGTTCCCGGTAGCGGCGCCGACGGCGACGCGTTTTACTGTGTCATAGTGCTGCCGGCGGTGAGCGGCGGTGAGAGATAAGAAAATAAAGGAGGGTGGCGCGGGCAGCTGCCCGCGCCGTTACCGATAAGAACCGCAGCTGACTAGAACAGCACGCGACAGCGGATGGTACCCTCGATCTCGCGCAGCTTGCTCAGCGCCAGCTCGCTGTAGGCCTGGTCCACATCCACCACCACATAGCCCACCGACTCGCTGGTTTGCAGGTACTGGCTGGCGATGTTGATGTCGTTGTCGGAGAACACCCGGTTGATGGCGGTGAGCACGCCGGGCACATTGCGGTGCACGTGCAGCAGGCGGTGGGTGCCGTCCTGGGCCGGCAGCGCCACCTCGGGGAAATTGACCGAGGAGGTGGTGGTGCCGTTGTCGGAGTATTTCACCAGTTTTTCGGCCACTTCCATGCCGATGTTTTCCTGGGCCTCCATGGTGGAGCCACCGATATGCGGGGTCAGGAATACGTTGTCGAACTCGCGCAGCGGCGAGATGAACTCGTCGTTGTTACCGCGCGGCTCCACCGGGAACACGTCGATGCCGGCGCCGGCCAGGCGGCCCTCGGCCAGGGCGGCGCACAGAGCGTCGATGTCCACCACGGTGCCGCGGGCGGCGTTGATCAGGATGGCGCCGGGCTTCATCTGCGCCAGCTCGGCGGCGCCCATCATGTTCTTGGTGGCGGGGGTCTCCGGTACGTGCAGGCTGACGATGTCACTGGTGGCCAGCAGCTGGCTGAGGCTGACCTGATTGGCGTTACCCATGGGCAGCTTGCTGACCACGTCGGCAAAGCACACTTCCATGCCCAGGCTCTCGGCGATTACCGACAGCTGCATGCCGATGGAGCCGTAGCCGATGATGCCCAGGCGCTTGCCGCGGATCTCGAAGGAGCCGGCGGCGGATTTTAGCCACTCGCCGCGGTGGGCCTTGGCGTTCTTCTCGGCGACGCCGCGCAGCAGCAGGATGGCCTCGGCAATGACTAGTTCGGCCACCGAGCGGGTGTTGGAGTAGGGGGCGTTGAACACGGCCACGCCGCGCTCGGTGGCGGCCTGCAGGTCGACCTGGTTGGTGCCGATGCAGAAGCAGCCGATGGCGTTGAGCTTGTCGGCGCCGGCCAGCACGTCGCGGGTCAGCTGGGTGCGCGAGCGGATGCCGACAAAGTGGGCGTCGGCGATCTTTTCCTTGAGCTCGTCTTCCGGCAGCGCCTTCTTGTGGTACTCGACGTTGGTGTAGCCCGCGGCCTTGAGTACGTCGAGGGCGGACTGGTGTACGCCCTCCAGCAGCAGGAACTTAATCTTGTCTTTGTTGAGGGATGTTTTGGCCATGATCTACCGCCAGCTCGCAGTACCGGAAAAGCCGCGTATGGTATCATACCCGCCCTTTTCCCCGTAGCCTGCGACCGAGAATTTAGCCCCATGTCCGCCGCCTCTGACAGCGATTTTGGAAATACCGTTATCACCCGCCTGAATACCCTGCTGGGCGAGGACAAGCTGCGCACCGGCGCCGATGATCTGGCCCAGTTCGGCCGCGACTGGACCCGCGCCCACGAGCCGGCGCCGCTGGCGGTGGTGCTGCCGCGCAGCGTCGAAGACGTGCAGGCGGTGGTGAAACTGGCCAACGAGCTGGGCTTTGCCCTGGTGCCCAGCGGCGGCCGCACCGGCCTCAGCGGCGGCGCGGTGGCGGCCCGCGGCGAGGTGGTGGTGGCCTTCGATCGCATGAATGAGCTGCGCGACTTCAATGCCATCGACCGCACCGTGGTCTGCGGCGCCGGCGTTATCACCGAGCAGCTGCAGCAGTTCGCCGAGGAGCAGGGCCTGTTCTACCCGGTGGACTTCGCCTCCGCCGGCTCCAGCCAGATCGGCGGCAACATCTCCACCAATGCCGGCGGCATCAAGGTGATCCGCTATGGCATGACCCGCGACTGGGTGGCGGGACTCAAAGTGGTCACCGGCAGCGGCGAGATCCTGGAACTCAACCGCGGCCTGCTCAAGAACAACGCCGGCTACGACCTGCGCCAGCTGTTCATCGGCGCCGAGGGCACCCTGGGCTTTGTGGTCGAGGCCACTATGCAGCTGACGCGCCCGCCCCAGGGGCTGACCGCGCTGGTGCTGGGGGTGCCGGACTTCGACGCCCTGATGCAGGTGTTTAACAGCTATCAGGGAGCGATGGATCTCACTGCCTTCGAATTCTTCTCCGAGCAGGCATTGCAGAAAGTGGTGGCCCACAGCGGTCTGTCCCGCCCCTTCGCTGAGGCCTGCCCCTACTACGCGCTGCTGGAATTCGAACGCCTCAGCGACGACAGCGAAGCCGCCGCCATGGCCCTGTTCGAGGCCGCGGTGGAGCAGGGCTGGGTGCTGGACGGGGTGATGAGCCAGAGCATCGAGCAGCTGCGCAAGCTGTGGCGGCTGCGCGAGGACATCTCCGAAACCATCTCTCAGTGGACGCCCTACAAGAACGACCTCTCCACCGTGATTTCCAAGGTGCCGGCCTTCCTGCAGGAGGTCGAGTCGGTGGTCAACGCCCGCTACCCGGACTTTGAGATCATCTGGTTCGGCCATATCGGCGACGGCAACCTGCACCTCAATATCCTCAAGCCCGACAGTCTCGACAAGGCCGAGTTCTTCGCCCAGTGCGCCGAAGTCAGCAAGGACATTTTCGCCATCGTCGAGCGCGTCGGTGGCAGCGTCTCCGCCGAGCACGGCGTCGGCCTGCTCAAGAAAGACTACCTGGGCTACTCCCGCAGTGCCGCCGAGATCGCACTGATGAAGCAGGTCAAGGCGGTGTTCGATCCCAAGGGCGTGATGAACCCCGGCAAGATTTTCGACTGACGGGAGACGCTGGACGGAAGACGGGAGACGCTAAAAACAACAGCCTCACCCCGCAGCGCATAGCGAACCGCAGAAAAAGGCGAGGTTTTTTGTAGGTGCGGATTTATCCGTACAGCACCAGGGGCAGACCCGCTGCAATCCGCGGCCAGTCACCACAAAACAATCCATCCCTCTGTGGTTCTCTGTACGCTCTTTGGTGGACGCTGTTGCGGTTGCGTCTCCCGTCTCCCGTCCAGCATCAAGCGTATTCCCCCTGCAATCCGCGCCAATTTGTGCTTTGCTAGCAGGCAATAACAGCAAACGTGCTCCAACGCGTGCCGCAGCCAATCGCCCATAGAATACCCGGCCTGTTCCTGGCTCTACTGCTGGTGGCCAGCCTGTCGTCGGCCGCCGAACAGGACCGCCCCTACCACTACGCCGACGCCATTGTGGTGAGCCCGTTGCTGGGACGCGCGCTGCTGGACGACGAGCGCCTGGCCG
>JBFHRT010000271.1:0-3786 GCA_041591575.1 Spongiibacteraceae bacterium | reverse complement strand
GACCCCGCATGGGGCCTCAAGGACGCCTGGGAGGACTGGCTGCAGGTGGAATCGCTGGCCGACGACCGCAAGCGGCTGGACGCGGTGAGCAAGGCCTATCACGCCCATCTGCAGCGGGCACTGCCAGACTGGCTGTCGCCCTGGAAAGAACAGGTGAAGGCATGGCTGGACGTCCACTGATCGGCGTTACCGGCCCCGACCGGCGCTTCTCCGCCGGCTGGCAGGCGGCGCGACTGTCGCTGCACCTGGTGGGTGCCGACGCCCTGCAGCTGACCCCGCTGAGCTACCCGCACTACCAGCACCGCCAGCTCAACGGCATCATCATTGGTGGCGGTGACGACATCGACCCCGGTCTGTACGGCGGCGACGACGACGGCCGCGCCCCCATCGACCGCGATCGCGACCGCTTCGAGATCGAGATGATCGAGGAAGCACTGGCCACCCACCTGCCCATCCTCGGCATCTGCCGCGGTGCGCAGCTGCTCAACGTGGTACTGGGCGGCAATCTTTACGGCGATATCCGCCCGCTGCGCCGCAAGACCTCAAACCGGCGCACACCACTGCCGCGCAAAACCGCACTGAGCACCGGCGCGGGCGAGCTGGGCCATATCCTCCAGCGCGACCGCTGGCGCATCAACAGCCTGCACCACCAGGCCATCGACCAGCTCGGCAGCGGACTGGTGGTCGTTGCCCGCGACCTCGACGGCTTCGCCCAGGCGGTGGAGTCCAGGGACGAGCGCCTGATTCTCGGCGTGCAGTGGCACCCCGAATACCTGCCCTACATGAGCCACCAGCGCCGCCTATTTGCCCACCTGGTAGAGCGTGCCCGCCACAGTGCCGGGGAAGCCCTGCATGACTGACTACCTGCTGCTGTTCAGCGTCGCCTTCCTCGCCGCCACCATACTGCCCTTCTACTCGGAGGTGCTGCTGGCCGGCTTGGTCATCGCCCGCCCCGAGCAGCTGGCGCTGCTGTGGCTGGTGGCCTCACTCGGCAACACCCTGGGCTCGGTGCTCAACTGGGGCATCGGTCGCTACCTGCTGCACTTTCGCGAGCGACGCTGGTTTCCGGTGCGCCAGCGCGACCTCGAGCGCGCCCAGCGCTGGTTTCAGCGGGTGGGGGTGTGGTCGCTGCTGCTGGCGTGGATGCCGCTGGGCGGCGACGCGCTGACCGTGATCGGCGGCATCATGAAAGTGCGGCTGCCGGTGTTCTGCACACTGGTGTTTATCGGCAAGGGGCTGCGCTACGCCGCGGTGATTGCCGTGATCGAAGTGGCCCCTATTTGACGCGGCGCAGCCCTCACACCGCCGCTGCGTCAGCGACCGACCGCCGGTGGCGGCCGCGTCGACCACCAGATGCAAGCCAGCAGCGCCACCTGCACCAGCAGGCGCACGCTCAGCAGCACCGGCGGCACATCCGGGAACAACTGCGGATTGAGCCACATATGCACATTGGCCGGGGTCACGCACAGCGTCAGTGCAATGAGGCCAAGGCCCGCCGCACGACGCCAGGCCGGCAGCCACAGCGCCAGTGCGCCGACGATTTCCAGCACACCGGTGGCGTAAACCAGCTCGCGGTGCCAGGGAATATAGGGCGGCATGATGCCGACAAAAAAATCCGTCGCGGCTTTTAACCTGGCGATCGAATAGGTCGTCCTGACCGATTTGATCGTCGCCCGGAAAAATCTGGCGCAGATGCGCGAATCTGCTTGATGTTCCCGGGCTCGCACTGGCCTTCGGCCAGTGGCGGCACATCCCTGTGCCGCTTAATTCACCCGGCAATACTCATTGCCGGGTGAATCAATGACCGCTGCCACCGACAAAAAACCAGGCAAAAACCAGCAGCCAGCCGGCGGTTGTTGCGTTCATAGGTTCACCTTCACGTTCGATTGCTTTGGCGCACACCGTCAGCGGTACAGCGCCTGCGCGCCCCACTGCAATTCCAGCGCGCGCCGCTCGGCCACCTTCAGACCGCGCACCACCAGGCCATAGGAGCGGTCCACCATGCGCTCGATCTCGCTGGCGGGAATGCTGCCATCCAGCAGCACCGTGTTCCAGTGGCGTTTGTTCATGTGATAGCCGGGCAGCACCGCGTCGAACATATCGCGCAGCAGCAGCGCCTCCTGCGGGTCACACTTGAGATTGACCCGGGCAATTCCCTTATCGCAGGTGACAATGGCAAACAGCTTGCCCTTAATCTTGAACACCGCCGCCTGCGGCCCAAAGGGATAATCCTCCCGCGCCTCGGGACGCGCCAGCAGGTAGCTGCGCAGTTGTTGTTCGTCCACGCCGAGCCTTACTCCGTTCCATTGCTGCGCCGCGCGCAAGCGACGTGCCTTTTTAGCTAGGCACCGTTTTCGCCAGGTGCCGTTTTAGCTAGGTACTATTACTGATACTTCCACCCGATGCCAATGCCTAAGTTGGAAGAACACCCTGGAATTGCGGGAGGCTCTCCGACGTGATGGCGCCGGCCACACCCGCGCTGCTCAGCGTGGCGGTCACGCTGCTGATTGCCATCAGCTTTTTCATTATCGGTCGCCGGCAGCGCAGTCCGACACCGAGCCGCTGCTGGTTCTGGGCCAACCTGTTTTTTGCCGTGGCCCTGGCCGCGCTGTACCTGCGCGCGCCCACTACCGCCCCCGTGGCGACGACAGTGCTGACCACCGTGCTGTGTAGCGCCGCCACCATCGCCTTTGTGATCGAATACGCCGGTGTGCGCAGCTGGCTGACGCCGGAGCGGCAGCCGCAGGCGCTGCTGGCACTGGCGCTGCCGGTGCCGCTGCTCTACCTCGCCCTGCTGCTGGCCACCGCCGGCGCCACCGCGCCGCAACTGGCACTGCTGGTGCTCAGCGCCGCGGTGTTTCCGCTACTGGGCTGCTGGCAGATTCTGCGCCGCCGGGCCGGCGCCGATGTCGGCGACAAGCTTGGCAGCAAGGTCGGCGGCTACGGCCTGTCGCTGTTTCTGCTGTTGCAACCGCTCACCCTGGGAGTAGCGCTGATACTGGCCTATTCGGGCTTCACCGCGCCGCTGCAGCAATCACTGGCGGCGCTGCTGCTGCACTTCAGCTTTCCCATGGCGGTGATGGGTGGTGCCCTG
The DNA here is from genome assembly GCA_041591575.1 of Spongiibacteraceae bacterium. Classification (GTDB taxonomy): domain Bacteria; phylum Pseudomonadota; class Gammaproteobacteria; order Pseudomonadales; family Spongiibacteraceae; genus JBFHRT01. Next base: position 692 of record JBFHRT010000271.1, on the reverse strand, counting down.
TTCGGGCTGCTGGCCATGCTGCAACAGCTGCTGCGCCGCCAGCGCGACCACAACCTGCGCGACCCGCTCACCGCGCAGTACAACCGCACCGGGCTGCTGGAATTTGGCGCCCCGCTGCTGGAGGAGGCACGCGGCAGCGACCAGCCGCTGAGTCTAGTGGCCGCCTGTGTCGACGATATCGCCGGGCTCAACGAACGCTACGGTCACCACGCTGGCGACACCGCGCTGCAGGCCTTCGCACTGCAGCTGCAGCGCAAGGTGCGGCGCTCTGACCTGTGCGGCCGCTGGGGCGGCGAGCAGTTTCTGCTGCTGCTGCCCAACTGCAATGAGTCCCAGGCCTGCCGCGTGGCCGAGTCCATCCGCGAACAGCTGGCCGATAGCCCGATCCCCCTCAATGGCAACAACACCGTGCTCGGCGCTCACTTTGCCGCCGCCGAACTCAACGACAGCGGCGAGCAGCTGGAGCGCCGCACCGAGGAGCTGCTGCACTGCGCCCGACACTACGGCGGCAGCCGGGTAGCGCGCATTGCCGGCGTGCAAGACCACGGTGCCGACCCCGGCGCGCCGCTGACCGCAGGCAGGCCCCTGTGAACGCCGCCGTCGGCGAACTGTGGCTGCACGCGCTGCTGGCGTCAGTGCTGAGCGCGTTGCTGGCGCTGGTGTTTGGCGCCGTCGCCCACGCCATGCCGCAG
>JBFHRT010000270.1:0-3797 GCA_041591575.1 Spongiibacteraceae bacterium | reverse complement strand
TCCTGGCGCAATTCCTGGTTCAGGCGTCGCTTCAGTTGCGAGCGCTTGTAGTCGATGTACTCGACCGCCTTGTTAACCTCGCGCCGCAACAGCTCGTGGCGAGACTCGACAAAGGTATCGCGCCAGTTCTGGCTCTGATCGGTGAAGCGCTCGTACTCGCTGGCAAACCAGATGTAGCCGAGAATGGCCACAGGAATGACGGCCAGGGCAATCAGGCTGACCAGGTAGATTTGGATCAGGCTTCGTTTGCGGCGCATAGGCCTAATACTCCGCCAAGCAGGTTCGCGTGCTGCATGGACCGTCCTCCGGCCCCGTTCCGGCGCTATCGATTATGGGTTGCGGTGCGCTTGCCGGCGCGCTTCGTTATCCGGTCTACCATGACCCAGCGCCCTGCCAGCGTCAACCGAACCCTCTAGGGCTCCAGCTTACCGCTACTCACATTGCATAACTACCTGTTTGCACACAATAATGTAGCGAGCGGGCTTTACCCGTGCCAGAGACAGGCTACAATGAACCCGTGGATAAGATAAGAATGGGGAGCACCATGTCTGACAATCCAACACCCACGGTTTACGTCATTGAAGACGACGAGGCAGTGCGCGACTCGCTGCGCCTGATGCTGGAATCGCTGGGGCAGCAGGTCGAAGTCTTCGCCCGCGCCGACGAATTTCTCGGCGCCTACGACGACGACATGGCCGGCTGCATTGTGCTCGACATTCGCATGCCCGGCATGAACGGCATGGAGCTGCAGCGCAAGCTCAACGGCATGAACTCCATCCTCCCCATCATCTTCGTCACCGGCCACGGCGATGTGCCAATGGCGGTGGAGGCGATGCAACAGGGCGCAGTGGACTTTATCCAGAAGCCCTACCGCGAGCAGGAGCTGCTGGACAAGATCCAGCAGGCCATCACCCAGGACGCCGAGAACCGCGACGAGCTCAAGGAAGTGCAGGTGATTCGCGAGCGCTTCGACGTGCTCACGCCGCGGGAAAAAGAAGTAATGGCGATGATGGTGGACGGCAAGGCCAACAAGGTCATCGCCATTGACCTCGACATCAGCCAGCGCACCGTGGAGATTCACCGCGCGCGGGTGATGGAGAAAATGGGCGCCAAGTCACTGGCGCAGCTGGTGCGCATGTCGATGGTGCTGCGCGACAACTAAGTCCTCGCTTACCCCTCTTTCTGTCAGCCCCCCTTCAAAAAGGGGGCCGTAATCACTGCTGCGACAACAGCCGGTCAATCTCGCGCAGCGCGGCCAGCAGCCCCGCCACCGGCAGCTGCGCGCCGCGGTAGTACTCCTCCGCCATCGGCGCAATATCACAGGCACTGGGCAGCGGCGCCCGAACTTCCACCAGACCGCTCATGCGCGGCACAAACACAAACTGCAGCCACTGGCTGAAGCTGAGGGTGTCCACGCAGAAGGGTTCGCTGCTGGCCAGCGCCGACGGCGGCGGCGCCTCGGCATCCCACTGGTCCAGCGAGCGCAGCTCGGCCTCGATATCAATCAGCACTGAGGCCACACTTTCATGGATAGTCATTCGATTACTCGGTAACACGTTAATGCCTCTACTATACCCGATCTCCGAGGGCGGGCCCGGCCGGACGTCGGCCACGAAAAGCTAAGGAAATATCGGTGCGCACAGCGCACCCCAATGCCATTAATTTAGCGACGTAGGTCCGCATAAGCTTGCGTCAGAGTGGCCCGCGAGCGCAGCGAGTGCTGTGGCCATGCGGACATTCGCCGGAAACGCTGAAAAGCGCTTATTCCGGCCTACAACCGAGATTCGAGCCGCGACCCAGCTCCACAAAATACCTTGTATTGCCTTAAGTTAATGGCATTGCAGCGTACCCTACGGAGATTCCGCGCCAAACAGTAGGGTGCGCTGTGCGCGCCGTTTTTAGCGTCCGGCGTCCGACCTCCGGCGCCCGACCGCTTTTCAGCCAATGATGCGTTTATAGGGCGGCAGCGATTCCAGCATGCGCTTGCCGTAGCGTCGGGTCACCAGGCGGCGATCCAGCAGGGTGATGCGGCCGCTGTCGCCCTCGCTGCGCAGCAGGCGGCCGCTGGCCTGCACCAGGCGCAATGCGGCGTCGGGCACGGTGACTTCCATAAAGGCGTTGCCGTTGTTGTGCTCAATCCACTCGGCCAGCGCCTGCTCCACCGGATCGTCGGGCACGGCGAAAGGTATTTTGGCGATCACCACGTGGCTGCAGCGCTTGCCCGGCAGGTCCACGCCCTCGGCAAAGCTGGCCAGGCCGAAAATGATGCTGCCCACGCCCTTGTCGATCAGCTCGCCGTGGCGGCGCAGGATATCCAGCTTGGACTGGCGCCCCTGCATCAGAATCGACTGGCGCATGGCCTCGGGCAGCTCGTCGTAGACCTGCTCCATCTGCCGGCGCGAGGCGAACAACACCAAGCTGCCCTCCTTCAGGTCGATGATCTCGGGCAGCAGCTCCACCAGCTCTGCAGTGTGGGCGCGGGCGTCGCCGGGGTCCGAGCGCATGGCGGGCAGATGCAGCTCGGCCTTTTCGGCATGATTGAAGGGGCTGGGCACCACTTCAAAGGCGGCGTTGTCCGCCAGGCCGGCGCGCATGGCAAAGCGGTCGAAATTGCCCAGCGCGGTCAGCGTGGCCGAGGTCAGCACCGCGGCGTGGCAGCGCGGCCACAGGGTCTCGTCGAGAGTGCCCGCGGCCAGTATCGGGCTGCAATTGAGCTCGATATCGAGTTGACCGCCGCCCTCCACCAGCTGCAGCCAACGCGCCTGCGGTGGGCGCTCCTCGCGCGCATCGGCGCTGTAGGCCGTCCACAGACCGGCCTGGGACTCGGCCCGCTGCTGCAGGCCGGATATCAGCGCCAGCCACTGCTCCAGCTCCTCGCGCGGCTGCACCGGCTGGTTGGCATCCAGCTGTTTCTGCAAGCCCTCGACCAGGTGCTCGGCCTCGGCCACCACATCCCAGCAGCCGGCGGCGGCGGCAGCGGCCGGCCCACGCAGCGGCTCCGGCACCACGCCGTCCTCAAAGCGCAGCACGGCGCTGCCGCCATCGGCGACGCCGCTGTCTTGCAGCAGGCCGTCCAGCAGCGGGCGGATGCCGGCCAGGCTGAGGCGCAGCGACGCCAGACGGGTGGCCAACGTGTCAAGCTCGGCGCGCAGCGAACTGTCGCTGTCCAAGCGGGTGAGCATGCTGCCCAGGCTCCGTTCGGTCTGCTCCAGCCAGCGCAGACCGGCCTGGAAGCGCAGCCGATGACTGAAGTGATTGATGACCTTGTCGGGCAGGTGGTGGGCCTCATCGACCACGTAGATGGCATCTTCCGGCGGCGGCAGGATAACGCCGCCGCCCAGCGCCAGGTCGGCCAGCACTAGATCGTGGTTGGCCACCACCACATCGGCGTCGACGATCTCTTCGCGGGCGCGGAAATAGGGGCAGTTCTTGATATGGCTGCAACGGCGGCCGGTGCAGCCGGCGTTGTCGGTGGTCACCCGCTGCCACTTGTCCTCGGCCAGCATCGACGACCACTGGTCGCGGTCGCCATCCCATTCGCCGCTGGCCAGCGACTGCGCCATCTCCTGGTACAGCGCCAGGGTGTCGCTGTCTGGCGCCAGCGCCTGCTCGTCGGGGTACAGCGCCAGGGTCTGGTGGTCGGCGCCGCTCAGCCACTGATCCAGCCGTGACAGGCATAGGTAGCGGCGGCGGCCCTTGGCCAGGGCGAAGGAAAAATCCAGCCCGCTGTGGCGGGCGATATCAGGCAGGTCGCGGTGGATGATCTGCTCCTGCAGCGCCACCGTGGCGGTGGCCAC
>JBFHRT010000269.1:0-3810 GCA_041591575.1 Spongiibacteraceae bacterium | reverse complement strand
TGCTCTGGCCGGCGGTGTCGGTCACGGTCAGGGTCACGGTGTATTGCCCGGCGGCGGCATAGCTGTGGCTGGTCTGGGCCACGCTGTTGCCGTTGCCATCGCCGAAGTCCCAGCTGTAGCTGGCGACGCCGTTGTCATCGCTGCTGGCGCTGCCGTCGAACTGGCACGTCAGGTCGGTGCAGTTGGCGCTGAAACTGGCCACTGGCGGGTTGTCGACACCGTCACCCGGCGCCACGTCCGCCTGCAGCAGCAGGTTGGGCGAGCCGGTACCGATGCTGCTGAGCTTGCCCTGCACGCCGGCGTCCAGCACCGCGGTAAAGGCCTGACTCGGCGCGGCGCCGGGGTTGGCTTCCAGGTACAGCGCGACCACACCGGCGGTGTGCGGCGCCGCCATCGAGGTGCCGCTCATGGTGGCGCTGCTGCTGTCGTTGCTGATGCCGGCGGAGGTGATGTCGGAGCCCGGCGCGAAGATGTCGACACAGCTGCCCTTGTTGGAGAAGGAGGAGCGCGCGTCACCGCTGGTGGTGGAGCCCACGGTGATGGCTTCGGCCACGCGGTTGGGGGAGCCGGAGCAGGCGTCCTTGTCGTCGTTGCCGGCGGCCACCACCATGGTGACACCGGCGTTGATGGCCGCGCGCACGGCGTCATCCAGGGCGTCGCTGTTGCCGCCGCCCAGGCTCATATTGGCTACTGCCGGCGACTGGTGGTTGGCCACCACCCATTCGATGCCTTCGATCACGCCGGAGTTGGAGCCGCTGCCCTGGCAGTCCAGCACCCGCACCGGGTGCAGGATGGCGTCCTTGGCCACGCCCCAGGTGCTGCCGCCGACGGTGCCGGCGACATGGGTGCCGTGGCCCTGGCAGTCCTCGACGTCGTCGGGGTCGACACCGCCGAACAAGTACACGTCGCTGACGGTGTTGTGGCCATTGCCGATGCGACCGCTGAATTCATTGTGGCTGGTGCGGATGCCGGTGTCGATGATGTAGGCGTGTACCGCGGAGCCATCACCCACGTAGTGGTAGGTGCTGTCCAGCGGCAGGTCGCTCTGGTCGATACGGTCCAGGCCCCAGGTGGCGTTGCTCTGGGTGCCGTTGATGCCCACCACCTGGTCCTGCTCGATATAGCGCACGCGCGGGTCCAGGGCCAGCAGCGGTGCGACGATGTCGGGCAGCTCCAGGGTGAAACCCTTGAGGGCGTGCTCGAACACCTGGTCCACGGTGGCGCCGTGCAGGTCGGCAAGCTGCTGGGCGATCTCGGCCACGGCGCTGCCGTCGAGCTTGCTGTCGTCCAGCACCACGATGTAGCGGTTGGGAATGAGCTGGCCGGCGATAACGGATACCGCGTTGTCTACCGCCTCGTTGGCGGCCGCGTACAGCGGCGCGCCGGACGCGGCGGCGATGGCCAGTGCGAGGGTGCCTCCTAAAAATCGATGTTTCATTGTTATATAGTCCCCGTTTTTTGTATTGATTTCGGTTCTAATGGCTTATAGCCAGAAGCGAAGCTAGCACGAAAAATAAGCAATGTTAGCGCCGAAAACTCGCGGGCGCCTGAAACAATGCGTCAGTTCACAAAAAAAACTGACCGGTTTCGCAAACCGATTTTTTGTATATAAAACGGTAAATTAGCTCTATCTGAGGAGGGGCGCTGGATGGAAATCGTGTTTGTGCTGGTGGCGCCGGCGGTGCCGGAAAATGTGGGCGCCGCGGCGCGGGCCATCAAGACCATGGGCTTTGACCGATTGCGGGTGGTGGCCAGCGATGCCCATCGCGACAAGCGCGCGCGCATACTCGCCCACGGCGCCGGCGACGTGCTGGCCGGCATCGAGGCCTTCGACGATCTCGCCGCGGCGCTGGCGGACTGTTCGCTGGCGGTGGCGACCACCGCCCGGGAGCGCGCCGGCAAGCGCAGCCTGTACGCGCCGGCCGAGTTGCGCGGCGCCATCGCCAGCAAACCGCAGAGCCTGGCGCGGGTGGCGGTGGTGTTTGGCTGCGAGGAATCCGGCCTCAGCAATGCACAGCTGACGCTGTGCGACATGGTATCGGCCATCCCCCTGGCCCAGCCCTATCCCTCGCTGAACCTGTCACAGGCGGTGATGCTCTACGCCTACGAGCTGTCATCGCTGGCGGCCGCCGCTGTCGAGCAGGCGCCGGACCAGGGCGAGTGGCAGGCGCTGAAAAGCCGCGTGACCGCGCTGCTGACGGCGCTACAATACCGCGACCGCGACAAGCTGTGGCGCTGGGCCACAGAGCGCCTGCCGCTGCTTGGCGACCGCGATGTGCGTTTTGCGCACCTGCTGCTGACGCGGCTGCAGCGGGCACTGACAGATAGCAACACAGCTAACAACATAACGACAACAAACGATAAGGAAGGATAAGCATGAGCAATCTGCTGAGCGATCGCGCCGCCTGCCTGGCCTGTGTCGAGCAGTCGCCGCAGGCGGTGGCCGCCCACGACAAGGCGCGCTGGCTGGGCCTGTTCGCACCGGCGGCGGTGGTGGAGGACCCGGTGGGTTCGCGCCCGGTGGTCAACCAGGGCAGTGACGCCGTCGGCGGCCCCATCGGCCGCTTCTACGAGACCTTTATTGCCGCCAACGACATCCGCTTTCACGTGCAGCGCGACATCGTCTGCGGCGGCTGCGCGGTGCGCGACCTGGAAATTGAAATCCGCATGTCGGCAAAGGTGGTGGTGCGCGTGCCCATGCACCTGATCTACGAACTGACCGAGCTCGACGGCGAGCTGAAAATCAAACGCCTGGCGGCGCACTGGGAGCTGGCACCGATGCTGCGCCAGCAGATGCAGTACGGGCTGGCCAGCATGACGGCGGGCACTGCTGCCTTCTGGCGCATGCTGCGCTACCTGGGCTTGTCCGGTGTGGTCGGCTTTGCCGAGGCGCGGCGCACGGTGGGCGAGCCCGGCCGGCGCCTGGCGCAGCAATTTGCCGCCGCCTTCAGCCGCGGTGATGCCCAGGGCCTGCGCCGGCTGTTTGCCGGCAGCGGCACCGTGGCCTGGCCGGCGGGGCAGGAGCAGCCGGCGGCCTCCTGGGAGTTGCCGGCTACGCCGACTGAGTTGAAGCTGGGCAAGACCCTGGTGGCGGGCAATTATGTGACCGCTAGTTTCAGTCTTGGTGGCAGTGACGCGCGCAGCGGTGTGCTGGAGTTTCAGCTGCAGCCGGATGGTGAACGCATTCGGCGGCTGAGATGTTTTATGGAAGCGTGAGTAAGGAGCAATATTTGGCCTGACAATGGTTTCGCCCCTTGTGGGGGCGACTTGCTTCTTTTGCTTGCCCAAAAGAAGTAAGCAAGAAAAGGGCACCCCGGCCACTGGCCCTTCGGGTTCCCTCGCTCCGGTCTTGGCCCGACGGGCCGGCTCTACGAAACATCCTGTTTCGTTTCGCCTAAATCGGCCGTCCATGGCCGATTTGCCCTGGACCAAGCCCTCCACTCGGCCAGCGGCAGGGGACCCAGGGTGCCGCCTGCAACTATCGCGTGTTTTAGAAGACGCGAAGCGTAATTCAATGATCGGTGCGCGCAGCGCACCCTACAAACTACGATCAGTTGCTCCGTCATTGCGAGGAGCCGCGCCGCGCTTTTGCGGCGCGGTGACGTGGCAATCTCACCCAGTTTGGCAGCGAGCTGATGGAGATCGCCACGTCGCCTTCGGCTCCTCGCGATGACGGAGTTATTAGGAAAACCTGGAAGGCGGCACCGCTTTTTGGGGCCCCCTGGGAGGCGCCGAGAAGCGCAGGTCAGCAAAGGATAAGCGCGAGCACTGTTTGAGTCCCAAAAATCGCGTAGCGATTTTGGTCGAGTT
>JBFHRT010000268.1:0-3827 GCA_041591575.1 Spongiibacteraceae bacterium | reverse complement strand
CCTCAACTGGATTACCGAAACCATGTCTCAGTTTCCCGCCAATCACATGACCGCCTTCCCCATCACCTGGTACACCATTGATGAGGACAAGGGCTGGGTGATTTGCGAGGTAATGAACCGCATGGCCGATCTGGGCGATGGAAAAATCTACCAGGAACCCAATATCACCATCCTGCACTACGCGGGTAATGGCCTGTTCAAGTACGAGGAAGACGCCTACAACCCGCACAATATGGGCGTGACCATCGGCGCCTGGCTGGAGGCCTATGAAGCGGCCAAGGCGAAAGACAAAAAATAAGAACGCAACACAAAAAACCGTAAAGGCGGCGAGCGTTGTGTGCCCGCCGCCGGCCAGGCATTTGGGTTCAGTGCGCAGATTCCCAGCCGCGCGGATTCTGCTTCATCTGCGTGCGCATGATGTCCAGCGACGTGGCCATGCGGGTGGCTCGCTCCGGGTCGGCGCCGCTGATGTCGTACGACTCATAGGGGTCGCGCATCAGGTCGAACAGCCACGGCCCGCTTTCCACGGGCACCGCCAGCGAAAAGGGCTCGACGCCGTAGTAGGTTGTCTTGGCATCCTGGTATTTATAGCGCCCCTGTCGCACCGCCTGCAGGCGTTCACCACCAAACAAAAACAGGTTGCGTTCGCCCGGTCGGGGCTGGTCGTCGGGGCGCCCTTCCAGTAGCGCGCGCAGGCTCACACCGTCGATCGAGCGATCTCCTGGCAGCGGCAGTGTCAGGATATCCAGTATCGTGGGAAACAGGTCGATGCCCATTGCTGGTTGGCGAATAAACTGGCGCGGCGGAATGCGCCCCGGCCAGTGCGCAACAAAGGGCACATGCACGCCGCCCTCAAAGCTGCTGCCTTTGCGGCCGCGGTGTGGCCCCGGATTCCCCAGCAGGCCGGGGCCGTTGTCGCTGGTCACCAGCAGCAGGGTGTCGTTTAGTTTGCCGGTTTCGATCAGTGCGCGGCGCAGTTGGTCAATGCTGCTGTCCAGTGCCAGCACCGCGTCGCCGTGCGCCCCCGCCTCGGATTTACCGAGCAGCGCTGGGTCCGCTGGTGGCAGCGTGGCCGGTGCCAGCATGACAAAGAAGGGTTTTTCCTCGGTGGCGCGGATAATGTGCTCGGCCTCGTCGGTATAGCGTTTAATCAACTGATCGGCCCGCTCTGGTGCGTCGCTGGCCTGAACGCGGTTACGAAAAACGACAGGCTTTGCCGCAGGCGCCTGCAGCGTGCCAAAAAACAGCTCAAAGCCGAAATCATTGGGCTGGTGGCCGCTGCGCTCGCCCAGCTGCCACTGGCCAATCAGTGCCGTGCGATAACCGGCTTCGCGCAACACCTCCGGTAGCAAAATTTCGCTCTGCGGCAGGTCGCTGTTGAGGCCGCGCCAGCGCTGCAGGCGTCCGAACCAGGAGTCTGCCGGCGCCAGCGTGTGCGGCAGATTGCTGCGTGGCGCATAGCGCCCGCTGAGCAGTGCCGCGCGCGAGGGCGCATCGGTGGCGGCTGGTGCGTAGTAATGGCTGAGCTGGCTGCCAGCGGTGGCCAGCTCATCTAGCGTCGGGGTTTTAATCAGCGGGTTGCCGTGAAAGCCCACGTCGCCGTAGCCAATGTCATCCAGCACCACCAGCAGAATATTGGGCTTTTGCAGGTCAGAGCGCGCGGCCAGATCCTTGATGGTTCCCAGATAGCCAAACTTGCCCGACACATGGGCGGAATCGTCACCGGGTGGTCGCCACAGGCCGGGCAGCAGCAGGGCAATGGCGACGGCGAGCAGGCCCAGCAGCAACAGTCCGCGGATAAGTTTTTTAACGCGCATATGTTGTTTTCACTCCCTTGGCTAGATTGGCGGTCAGCGCCCCAGGCGCCGGCGCGGGCCATGATAATCAATCAGTTACGCAGGCGATAAGCACTGCTCAGAGCATAGTTAAAAAATGCGAAGCCGGTCTCGTCTGCACAGCGCTGCCACTGCCGGCAGCGGCTGATTGACATGTCGCGGGTGATGTTGCGATAGTTGCCGTATTGTATACGGTAAATGGGTTCGATGTCTGTGCGCTGCTTGCGCCAGCGCGCCGCTGGGTGACCGGGGGCTCAACAACGACATTCAGTGCCGCCACCGCATTGAGTTACACGCCGTGTCATAACGCAGTTTCGGGTCGGGCGCCTTCAGGCTGAGCGGGAGCTGTATTGCGCAAGCGGTTTTCCTCGGTGGCGGCGGCCCTGTCTTCGTGCCGCTGGTCTGAACCTGAAAATGCGCATTGGCATTTAGCAATACTGTCTTCGTTGGCGAGGTGTCCTTCCACGCTAACTCGCCCTTGGCCCGGCATTGCCGGGCCTTTTTTTGTGGATGAAATACTAGCGCGAGGCGGGAGGCGCTTAAGAACAACTGCACCTATAGGCGCGACTTCAGTCGCACAAGCCGCGCTTATCCAACTCCGTCAAAAACGACACTCCCCAACGACACGCCCCCTTTCTACGGCGGGGTTTATAGATTGTTATGTGGTTGTCGATGGTTTGTGAGCCCCTGCAATCTATGGCAGTCTCAGAGTGCTGAGCCGGGCATTTTGATGGCAGTGAGAACAGCGACGACGGACCAGAGGAGGCTGTGCCATGTCAGAGCGGAATGTGGTTTCTTGGGAACAGTGGCTGGATTTGCGCCGCCAGCATTTGCTGAAGGAAAAAGAGTTCACGCGACTGCGCGACCAGCTCAGCCGTGAGCGGCGGGCGCTGCCCTGGGTCAGGGTGGACAAGGACTACCGGTTTGTTGGCGAAAGTGGCGAGTTGGGCCTGGCGGAATTGTTTGCCGGCCGTCACCAGCTGATTGTGTATCACTTCATGTATGGCCCCGACTGGGACGAGGGCTGCCCGAGCTGCTCGTTCTGGGCAGATAATTTCAATGGCACCGTGATTCACTTGCAGCACCGAGACATCAATCTGGTGGCGGTGTCGCGCGCGCCCATCGAAAAACTGACGGCCTATAAACAGCGCATGGGCTGGGGTTTTCAGTGGGTTTCCTCATTGGGCAGCGATTTTAATCACGACTATCAGGTGTCGTTTACTGCAGATGAGATGGACGCTGGCGAGGTCTTCTACAACTTCGGCAGGACCCGTTTTCCCAGCAGTGAAGCGCCGGGTATCAGTGTGTTCTATCGCGAAGATGACGGTAGCATCTACCACACCTATTCCTGCTATGCGCGCGGCCTGGATATGCTCAATGGCGCCTATCACTTTATGGATCTGGTGCCCAAGGGGCGCGATGAAGAGGGCTTGCCCTACACCATGGCTTGGCTGCGCCGTCGCGATCAATATGATGACTGATGCCTCACACCCATGGCTGATCTGGTTCATTTGGAGGATGACGGCAGGGCGAGCGATATTTAGTCTGTGCACTGCACAGTGAGGTTAAGCAGCAATACGAGCATGCATCGATGCAGATAAATCATAAAGCGCGGACCATAGTGACAGTGGGAGCTGCGCGATGAGTGAAGACGATCGCGAATCGGCAACTGGCCTGCGTCGGCGCCAGCTACTGGGGGCGCTGGGCGCCGGCGCCGCCGCGGCGGCACTGCCGGCGCAGGCAACACTGCGCAGTCGCGAGGTCAAGCACTGGCAGGAGACGGTAGATGTGCTGGTGGTGGGTTCCGGCGTGGCCGGCACCGCCGCAGCCATCGAGGCGCGCCGCGCCGGGGCCGAGGTGCTGGTGCTGGAGATGCTGCCCAAGCTGGGCGGTTCCTCGGCGATGTCTGGTGGCGTGGTCTATCTGGGCGGTGGCACGCCCTTGCAGAAGGCTTGCGGCTTTGACGACAGCGTCGAGGCCATGCGCGACTAT
>JBFHRT010000267.1:0-3830 GCA_041591575.1 Spongiibacteraceae bacterium | reverse complement strand
CACCACTCCCAGAGTCTGGTGCATGACGTTCTCAGCCAGCTCGCCGGACACGGCGTCTTCGCTGTACGGCGCGCGCGGGGCTGCGGCGGCACTCTGGTTGTAGGCCAATACCAGCGACTGATTCGCGCCGACTTGCGGATCGGCGGCAGTCGCCACGCTGCTCGCAACCAACAGGCTGATTGCATAGGCAAGTCTTTTCATCGCGTGGTTCTCCTCTAGCGTGGCTCTGTGAGCCGTTGTGTAGGTCCTTTCTGTATCCTACGTTACATAAGGTAACACATAGTGGTACCGCTGTCCCCATTAAATTGCTGTAATTTTGTGCAGCATGCGCAGGTTTTGTGCATTTTTACCAGGGGTGGCGTAACGCAGGGTAACAAATAACACGTATTTGATAATATGCGCCAATGTGGCGTCTGTCGGTGCCGGGAAGTGTTACCGCTGGTGCGTGCGCGCCCCGTGGTACACTCGCGGGCTTTCACTGCAAGGGATTTGACACGCCATGACTGCACTGAGCCCGGACAAGCCGCTGGTACTGGTGGACGGCTCCTCCTATCTTTACCGGGCCTTCCACGCCCTGCCCATGCTCACCAACTCCAAGGGCCGCCCCACCGGCGCGGTGAAGGGGGTGATCAGCATGCTCAGGCGTCTGCAGAAGGACTACCCGGGCAGTCATATCGCGGTGGTGTTCGACGCCAAGGGCAAGACCTTTCGCGACGACATCTATCCCGCCTACAAGGCCCAGCGCCCGCCCATGCCCGACGAGCTGCGCGAGCAGGTGGAGCCCATCCACAAGATCATCGAGGCCATGGGGCTGCCGCTGCTGGTGATCGAGGGGGTCGAGGCCGACGACGTGATTGGCACTCTCGCCCGCCAGGCCTCCGCCCAGGGCGTGCCGGTGGTGGTATCCACCGGCGACAAGGACATGGCGCAGCTGGTGGACGAGCGCGTCACCCTGGTCAACACCATGACCGATACGGTGATGGACCCGGCCGGGGTGGAGAGCAAGTTCGGCATTCCGCCGACGCTGGTGATCGACCTGCTGGCGCTGATGGGTGACAAGGTGGACAACATTCCCGGCGTCAGCGGCGTCGGTGAGAAGACCGCGCTGGCGCTGCTGCAGAATGTCGGCGGCATTCAGGACCTGTACGCCAATCTCGACAAGATTCCCGAGCTGGGTATCCGCGGCGCCAAGAAGCTGCCGGACAAGCTGCTGGCCGAGCGTGAGCAGGCGGAGCTGTCCTACCTGCTGGCCACCATCAAGACCGACGTCGAGCTGCCGGTGGCGCCGGACCAGCTGGACCCCGCCGAACCCGATAACGAAGCGCTGCTGGAGTGGTTTCGCGACCTGGAGTTCAAGGCCTGGACCGACGAGCTGCTGGCCGGCGACGACGCTGTCGCCGAGGCCGAGCAGGTCGAGAGCGACTACCAGGTGCTGCTGGAATGGGCCGATTTCGAGCGCTGGCTGGACAAGCTGCGCGCTGCTGAGCTGTTCGCCTTCGACACCGAGACCACCAGCCTCGACTATATGGAGGCGCAGCTGGTGGGGCTGTCCTTTGCCGTCGAGCCCGGCGAGGCCGCCTACGTGCCGCTGGCCCACGACTACCTGGGGGCGCCGCCGCAGCTGGATCGGGGCAAGGTGCTGGCGGCACTGAAACCGCTGCTGGAAGACCCCGGCAAGGCCAAGCTGGGGCAGAACCTCAAGTACGACATGCATGTGCTGGCTAACTACGGCATCGCCCTGCGCGGCGTGGCCGAGGACACCATGCTGCAGTCCTATGTGCTGGACTCCACCGGCAGCCGTCACGACATGGACAGCCTGGCGCTGAAATACCTGGGGCGCAGCACCATCCACTTCGAAGACATCGCCGGCAAGGGTGCCAAGCAGCTGACCTTCAACCAAATCAAGCTGGAAGAGGCCGGCCCCTACGCCGCTGAGGACGCCGATGTCACCCTGCAGCTGCACCGCACGCTGCGCCCGCGCCTGGCCGAGGTGCCGGCGCTGGATGCGCTCTACCGCGACATCGAGCTGCCGCTGCTGTCGGTGCTGTCGCGCATCGAGCGCAACGGCGTGCTGGTCAGCCGTGAGCAGCTGGCCAAGCAGAGCGGCGAGCTGGGTCAGCGCCTGCTGGAGCTGGAGCAGCAGGCCCACGACATCGCTGGCGAGCCCTTCAACCTGTCTTCCACCAAGCAGCTGGGCGCCATCCTGTTCGACAAGCTGGACCACCCGGTAATCAAGAAGACCCCCAAGGGCGCCCCCTCAACCGCCGAGGAAGTGCTGGTGGAGCTGGCCGTGGACTACCCGTTGCCGCAGGTGATCCTGGAATACCGCGGCCTGGCCAAGCTCAAGTCCACCTACACTGACAAGCTGCCGGAGATGATCAAGCCCGCCACCGGGCGGCTGCACACCTCCTACCACCAGGCCGGCACCGCCACCGGGCGGCTGTCTTCCTCTGACCCCAACCTGCAGAACATTCCCATCCGCAGCGCCGAGGGCCGACGCATTCGTCAGGCCTTTGTCGCCGCGCCCGGCTGCAAGCTGGTGGCGGCGGACTATTCACAGATCGAGCTGCGCATCATGGCCCACCTGTCTGGTGACGAGGGCCTGATCCGCGCCTTCGCCGAGGGCGCCGACATCCACCGCGCCACCGCCGCCGAGGTCTTCGGCCTGGCGCTGGAGGAGGTCAGCGACGAGCAGCGGCGCAGCGCCAAGGCCATCAACTTCGGTCTGATCTATGGCATGTCCGCCTTCGGCCTGGCGCGCCAGCTGCGACTGGGCCGCAACGAGGCCCAGGCCTATATCGACCGCTACTTCGAGCGCTACCCCGGCGTGCGCAATTATATGGACAATATCCGCGAGCAGGCCGCCGAGCTGGGCTACGTCGAGACCCTGTTCGGCCGCCGTCTCTACCTGCCCGAGATCAAGTCGCGCAATGGCATGCGTCGCCAGGCCGCCGAGCGCACCGCCATCAACGCGCCGATGCAGGGCACCGCCGCCGACATCATCAAGCGCGCTATGCTGGCGGTGGACCGCTGGCTGAGTGAGAGCGCGGTGGAGGCCCGCATGATCATGCAGGTACACGATGAACTGGTGCTGGAAGTGGCCGGAAATCAAGTAGATAGCGTCAGCGCCCAGCTGGAGGCACTGATGTCTGGCGCCGCCGAGCTGGCAGTACCGCTGGAGGTGGGGCTGGGAGTGGGCGACAACTGGGATCAGGCCCACTAAGGTAAAGTGTTATTTTTTTGCCCGAATCGGAACCATTTTTCCGATTATGCGTCATACTTAATACAGCGGCGCAATGCCGCTGGCACTCCGGCCCTCTCTCCATGGGGTCGGCTGTGTGTTTTCCCCAGAGAAGCTGTTGGCCCGGCGATGTTCCCCAAGCTCGCCGGGCTTTTTTATGGATGGCCGCCGGACGCCTGAAGTCGGAAGTCAGACGCTAAAAGCTAAAACCAGCTGTGCCGCCCGCGGCTCTGTGCGGTGTTCCGCTTCGCTGTTGCCGTTAGCGTCCGGCGTCAGACGTCCGGCTTCCGACCGGGATTTTCGCCCTGCCCAAACAACTCCCGCAGCTGTGCCTTGATCATGCCCTTGAACGACTCCATCAGCGCGTCGCCCTCGGCCCGCGGTACGGCGATGGCCATGCGCACCGCAGAGCCAGCCAGGTGTAGGATCAGCAGGCAAGCGGTGCGCAGCTGTGGCCATAGCTCTTCGTCGGTTAGTGGCTTCAGTGCCTCGAACACGATCTCGGCGTTGACCCGGCTGTCTTCCAGGTCCAGCCCCTGCAGCGCCTTGTCGGCCAGCATGCCGTACCAGATGTCGCGCAGCGCCGGCT
>JBFHRT010000266.1:0-3831 GCA_041591575.1 Spongiibacteraceae bacterium | reverse complement strand
CTGCCGCCCTCCTCGACGTTGCGCGCGGCGCCGAAGAAGCGCTTGGGGCGCTCCAGTGCATGGGCGTCGACACCACCGGTCAGCACCTTGCCGGAGCTGGGTACGATGGTGTTGTAGGCGCGGGCCAAGCGGGTGATGGAGTCGAGTAGGATGATGACGTCTTTCTTGTGCTCGACCAGGCGCTTGGCCTTCTCGATCACCATCTCGGCCACCTGTACGTGGCGCGACGGCGGCTCGTCGAAGGTGGAAGCCACTACCTCGGCGCCCTTGACGCCTACCGAACGCTGCATCTCGGTCACTTCTTCTGGGCGCTCGTCGATCAGCAGTACGATCACGTAGCACTCGGGGTTGTTGCGGATCACGGCGTTGGCCATGTGCTGCAGCATCAACGTCTTACCGGCCTTGGGCGGGGCCACGATCAGGCCGCGCTGGCCCTTGCCGATGGGTGCCACCAGATCGATAACACGACCGGTCAGGTCTTCGGTGGAACCGTTACCGGCTTCCAGTACCAGGCGCTCATTGGGGAATAGGGGGGTGAGGTTTTCGAAGAGGACTTTGTTCTTGGACTGCTCGGGTTTGGTGAAATTGACATCGTTGACCTTGAGCAGAGCGAAGTAGCGCTCCCCCTCCTTGGGCGGGCGAATCTTGCCCGAAATGGTGTCGCCGGTGCGCAGGTTGAAGCGGCGGATCTGGCTGGGGGAGACATAGATGTCGTCGGGGCCTGCCAAGTAGGAGCAATCCGCTGAGCGCAGAAAACCAAAACCGTCCTGCAGGATTTCCAGCACGCCGTCGCCGTAGATGTCCTCACCGCTTTTGGCGTGGCGCTTGAGGATGGAGAAGATGATGTCTTGTTTACGGGAGCGGGCGACGTTGTCGAGGCCAATTTCCTTGGCGATTTCTAGCAGTTCCTGGGTGGGTTTTGTTTTTAAATCAGTAAGGTTCATAGGTCAGAATCAGACGGTTGGATGGCAATGGAGTAGGACGGGTCAACGCACAGGCAGCGCGTTGCCGCTGAGTTAACACTCAAAGCTCAAGAGGTGAATTCAGAGTAGCTTGTTTTGGAAAATGTGCGGAATTGGACCAACTCTATCACCGAAAGCAGGGGGCGTCCAGCCTTAATCGGGTAGCTAATGCGGGGCGGAATGGGCCGGTTTGGTACGTATTACAGCGGAGGAGGATGTGCCCCCCGCGGCGGCGGGGAGCGGTGTGCTCAGTTTGGGCGGCGGGCTCAGATGGCGCCGTCGATAAACTCGCCCAGCTGGGTCTTGGACAGGGCGCCGACCTTGGTGGCCTCGGCGTTGCCGCCCTTGAACACGATCAGGGTCGGGATGCCGCGCACGCTGAACTTCTGCGGCGTTTCCGCATTGGCGTCAACATCGAGCTTGCAGACCTTGAGCTTGCCGGCGTATTCCTGGGCAATTTCATCCAGCACCGGTGCAATCATTTTACAGGGGCCGCACCACTCTGCCCAAAAGTCGACCAGCACAGGCAGTTCAGAATTGAGGACTTCTTCTTCAAAACTGCCATCGGTGACGTGAACGATGTTGTCGCTCATTAGGAGTTCTCCGATTAGATGACATGAATCACATAAGATGTGCGATCATACCACAGTCCTTTTGGCGGTGCGCAAGCACCGGCCGGCTCAAGCAAGGTTGCACTTGCGGCGATTTTTCCCGGAATTTTCGCGCTCAAAGCGAGTCAGATGTCGACGCGTGCACACGGGTACACGGGCAATTCCACCATGAATAAAACAGCTCTTCTCGCGCTGCTGGCGCTGCTAGTGGCGGCGGTGTTTTACTGGGATCTCACCGCCTATCTGTCGCTGGAACAGTTTAGTGCCCAGCGCGAAAATATCGAGCAGTGGCGCGACCAGCGGCCGCTGCTGGTTGCGGCTCTCTATTTTCTGATCTACGTGGTTATCACCGCGCTGTCGCTGCCGGGCGCGGCGGTGATGACGCTGGTCGGCGGCGCACTGTTTGGCCTGGCTTGGGGCACGCTGCTGGTCTCCTTCGCCTCCAGTCTCGGCGCGCTGCTCGCGTTCACGATTGCGCGGGCGCTGTTGCACGGCTGGGTACAAAAGCGCTTCGGCAATTACCTGGCGGCCTTGAACCGCGGCATTGAGCGCGACGGCCACTTCTACCTGTTCTCGCTGCGCCTGGTGCCGGCGGTCCCCTTCTTTGTGCTGAACCTGGCGATGGCGCTGACCCCCATGCGTCCCTGGCCCTTCTACTGGGTGAGCCAGCTGGGCATGTTGCCGGCCACCGCGGTGTTCGTGAACGCCGGCACCCAGCTGGCGCGGGTCGATAGCGTCGGCGACATACTGAGCGTGCCGCTGCTGCTGTCCTTCGCCGCGCTGGCGCTGTTTCCCTGGCTGGCGCGGGCCGTTGCGCGTGTGCTGCAGCGCCGCCGTGCGCTGCGCGGCTTTCAGCGGCCGCGGCGCTTTGACCACAATCTGTTGGTGATCGGCGCCGGCGCCGCGGGCCTGGTATCGGCCTATATCGCCGCCCAGGTTCGCGCCGGGGTGGCGCTGATTGAGCGCGAGCGCATGGGCGGTGACTGCCTCAACACCGGTTGCGTGCCCAGCAAGGCGCTGCTGCGCAGTGCCCGCATCGCCCGCTATGTGCAGCGCGCGCCCGAGTTTGGAGTGAGCGCGGCTGCGAGCGGGGTGGATTTCAAGGCAGTGATGGCGCGGGTGCAGCGGGTGATTGCCGCCATCGAACCCCACGACTCGGTGGCGCGCTACAGCGAGCTGGGGGTGAATTGCATCAGCGGCGACGCCCGCATCATCTCGCCCTGGGAAGTGGAGGTTGACGGCCAGCGCCTCAGTGCCCGCAACATCATCGTTGCCAGTGGCGGTCGCCCGGCGCTGCCACCGATCCCCGGCATTGAGGATTGCCGCTACCTGACCTCAGACACGGTGTGGGGGCTGCAGCAGTGTCCCGAGCGGCTGCTGGTGCTGGGCGCCGGCCCCATCGGCTGTGAGCTGGCCCAGGCCTTCGCCCGCCTGGGGGCGCAAGTGACCGTGGTGGAGCTGTTCGAGCTGCTGCCGCGGGAGGACAGCGAGGTGGCGCAGGCGGTGCGTGAGCAGTTCGCCGCCGAAGGCATCGAATTGCTGGAACACAGCCGGGCACTGGGCTTTGAAAATGGCGATACACTGCTGATCGAGCAGCCCGGGGAAAACGGCGCCGAGCAGCGCCGCCTGCACTTCGATCAGCTGCTGGTGGCCACCGGTCGCCGCGCCAATGTCGACGGCCTGGGTCTGGAGACCGTGGGAGTGCAGCTGCGCAAGAACGGCACCATCGAGGTCGACCGCTACCTGCGCACCGCCTGTCCCACCATCTATGCCTGCGGCGATGTCACCGGCCCCTACCAGCTCACCCACGCCGGTGCCCACCAGGCCTGGTACGCCGCGGTCAACAGCCTGTTTGGCGGCTGGAAAAAGTTTGCGGTGGACTACTCGGTGATTCCCGCGGTGACTTTCTGCGACCCGGAAGTGGCGCGGGTGGGGCTCAACGAGCGCGAGGCCGAGGCCCGCGGCGTGGCCTTCGAGGTCACTCGCTACGAGCTGGATGATTTGGACCGCGCCATCGCCGACGGTGAGGCCCGCGGTTTTGTCAAAGTCTTGACCGCGCCGGGGCGCGATAAAATACTGGGCGCCACCATCGTCGGCTATCGCGCCGGCGAACTGCTGGGTGAGTTTGTGCTGGCCATGAAACAGGGTATCGGCCTCAATAAAATTCTGGGCACCATCCACCCCTACCCGACCATGGCAGAGGCCAACAAATACACCGCCGGTCAGTGGCGCGCCGCCCACAAGCCCGAGCGCTTGCT
>JBFHRT010000265.1:0-3856 GCA_041591575.1 Spongiibacteraceae bacterium | reverse complement strand
GAAATCCACGAATACATTCTGCGCAACTGGCGCATCGTCAAGGTGGCTACCACCAAGGCCCAGCGCAAGCTGTTCTTCAACCTGCGCAGCGCCAAGAAGCGCCTGGCCTGGCTCAGCAATGACGAGGCCGCCGCGGTGGCCAGTGACCTGGGGGTCGAGGTCAAGGACGTGCGCCAGATGGAGGGGCGGCTGGCCGCCACCGACCTGGGCTTTGACGGCGAGGCCGATGACGACGGCAATGGCTACGCGCCGGTGCACTACCTGGAAGACAAAAGCGGCGACCCGGCACTGCTGCTGGAATCTGCCGACTGGGAGGCCAACAGTCACGCCGGCCTCGAGCGCGCGCTGGAGGAGCTGGATGAGCGCAGCCGCGACATTCTGCAGAGCCGCTGGCTGAGCGAAAACAAGGCGACTTTGCACGAACTGGCTGCCAAGTATGATGTGTCTGCCGAGCGCATCCGCCAGCTGGAAAAGAACGCCATGAAGAAGATGAAGGGCGTGATGGTGGCCTGAGCCGTCTGACCCGAGTTCAACGAGCCGCCTGCGGGCGGCTTTTTCGTATCCGTTGATAGTCAGCGTGTGATATGGCGCTTCGATTCGCTGCCAGGACCGCGATACTATTGGCATTTTCTATAAGACCATTTGCTCATGAATCTACCGCAAGAGCCGCGCATTGCGATCATCGGGCTCGGCTATGTCGGCTTGCCGCTGGCCGTTGAATTCGGCAAGCAGTTGCCGACCCTGGGCTTCGATATCTCGGCAGCGCGTATCGACGAGCTGGCGGCGGGAACAGACAGCACGCGCGAATACAGCGCAGACGAGCTGCGCGCTGCCAATCAGCTCCATTTTTCCAGTGACGCCGAGGCGCTTCGTGATTGTGATGTCTACATCATCACCGTGCCGACGCCGGTAGACAGCAGCAACCAGCCCGACCTTTCCTGCCTGCGCAGTGCCTCTGAGCTGGTCGGCGCCGTGCTCGCGACAGACAACCTGGTGATCTACGAATCCACGGTGTATCCGGGTTGTACCGAGGAGGAGTGTGTGCCGGTGCTGGAGCGCGTCTCCGGGCTAGGCTACAACCGTGACTTCTATTGCGGTTACAGCCCCGAGCGCATTAACCCCGGCGACAAGGAGCGGCGCCTGAAGGATGTGGTCAAGGTGACATCGGGCTCTACCGAGGCCGCAGCGGAGTTGGTTGACGCACTCTACCGCCGCATTGTTGTCGCCGGCACCCACAGGGTAAGCAGCATCCGCGTCGCCGAAGCGGCCAAGGTGATCGAGAACACCCAGCGCGACATCAATATCGCGCTGGTCAACGAGCTGGCGGTGATTTTCAATCGCCTCGGCATCGACACGATGGAGGTGCTGGAGGCGGCGGGCAGCAAGTGGAATTTCCTGCCGTTTCGGCCGGGCCTGGTGGGTGGGCACTGCATTGGTGTCGACCCCTACTACTTGACGCACAAGGCGCAGCAGGCGGGCTATCACCCCGAGGTGATTTTGTCTGGGCGCCGCATCAACGATGGCATGGGCACCTATATCGCCAACGCGGTGATGAAGCTGATGACCCAGCGCATGATTCACATCGTCGGTGCCAACATCCTGATCATGGGTGTGACCTTCAAGGAGAACTGCCCCGACCTGCGCAATACTCGCGTTGTCGACGTCGTTCGCGAGTTGCAGTCCTACCACGCGCGGGTAGACATCTACGACCCCTGGGTTTCCAACGAGGAACTGGAGGCAGAGTATGGCTTGAGGCTGGTTTGCGAGCCCCCCGTCAACCACTATGATGCCATTGTCCTCTGTGTCGCGCACGAGCAGTTCAAGGTGCTGGGGGGCGAGGAGATACGCGCCTTTGGACGCGACCGGCATGTCTTGTATGACGTCAAGCACATCCTGCCCAAGGCGGCCGTGGATGCGCGCTTGTAAAAGCGCCTGTGATTGGAAGGAAAGCCTGTATGCAAGCACCGTTTCTTTTTATTGCCGCCCTCAGCGGCTTTCTCGCCGTCGCCCTCGGCGCCTTCGGCGCCCACGGCCTCAAGGCGCGGCTGAGTGAGGACATGATGGCGGTGTATCAAACCGCCGTGCAGTACCACTTCTACCACACCCTGGCGTTGCTGGCTGTTGCTGTGCTGCTGGCCGGCGGGCTGCAATCCGCTGCGCTGCGCGCCGGCGGCTGGCTGTTCGCCGCCGGCATCGTGGTGTTCAGCGGCAGCCTTTATGCGCTGGCCCTCAGCGGCATGCGGGTGCTCGGCGCCGTCACACCGCTGGGTGGGCTGTTGTTCCTGGCCGGCTGGGTCGCACTGGCTGCGGCCGCCTACCGCACGGTGACACCATGACAGACGAGAGTAAAAAAGCATCGCGCAGCGAGCGTCCACTGCGCCGCATCCGTAGTTTTGTGATGCGCCCGGGGCGTATGACCGAGGGCCAGAAGAAGGCCTTTGAGCAGCACTGGCCCAGTCGCGGCCTGGAGCTGGCCGCCGGCGCGCTGGACGCGGCGGCGGTATTTGGTCGCGAGGCACCGCTGGTGCTGGAGATCGGCTTCGGCATGGGGCAGTCGCTGGTGCAGATGGCGGCGGCCGAGCCGGACAAGGATTTTATCGGCATCGAAGTGCACCGCCCGGGCGTCGGCCGCATACTCGCTGACATGGCCGCTCAAGGCGTCGACAACCTGCGGGTCTACGGTGAAGACGCGGTGGAGGTGCTGGAGCAGTGCATTGCTGACAACAGCCTGGACCGGGTGCAGATCTATTTCCCTGATCCCTGGCACAAGAAAAAGCACCACAAGCGCCGGCTGGTGCAGCCGGAATTTGTGCAGCGGCTGCGGCACAAGCTCAAGCCTGGCGGTGTGCTGCACCTGGCCACCGACTGGGAGCACTACGCGCTGCAGATGATGGAAGTGATGAGTGAGGCTCCGGGCTATCGCAACTGCGCCGGTCCGCTGCAGTTCTCGCCGCGCCCGGATTACCGGCCGGTGACCAAGTTTGAGCGCCGAGGTGAGCGCTTGGGGCACGGGGTGTGGGATCTGTTGTTCGAGAAGATTGGTTAAGCGTGCGTCATTGCGAGTCGCCGGATCCGTGATCCGGCGGCGTGGCAATCTCTGTCAGTATGGCAGTGAACTGAAGGAGATCGCCGCGTCGCGCTAGGCGCTCCTCGCGATGACGGGTTGCGATGACAACTGCAGGCGTAGGCCGGAATAAGCGCACAGCGCGTTTCCGGCGAATTGCCTCGGGCTTGGCGTTTGGTGCGGTATTCTGGTCCCGATGTGCGGCTAAAGCCGCACCTACAGGGGGCTAGGCTAGCAGCTCGGCGATGCGCTCCACTTCCTTCACATCCGCCGTTGCCGGCACCAGCTGAATCTCATCCAGCCCCAGCTCGCGCAGGGCTTGAATGCCGTCGCGAACCGCGACTGGGTCGTGCATCACCATGGTATCGGCGACCTTGTGCGCCTCGTCCTCGCCGAAGATCTTCAGGTAATCGAACACATAGGATTGCAGCGCGCCCTCGGCGCCGTCGGCCAGCGAGTACCAAAAGCCGCCCAGGCGATAGGGCGCTGTTTCACGGCCGGCGTCGCGCCAGGCGGCGTCGGCAGTGTCGAAGAAGTATTTGATCAACTCCGGGTTGCCGTCCATGGCGAAGCCGTAGAGGCCGTCGGCCCAGTGCGCGCAGCGGTTAATGCTCTTGGGGCCCATGGCGCCGGCGAGGATGGGCGGGCCGCCGGCCTGTAGCGGCGTCGGCCCCACCGGATCGGCGCCTTCGAAGGGCGGTTCGCCGGCCCAGATGCGGCGCATGGTGACAATCTGCTCGTCCATGCGCTGGAAGCGGCCCTTGAAGGGCGCGCCCACCGCCTGGTAGTCGG
>JBFHRT010000264.1:0-3856 GCA_041591575.1 Spongiibacteraceae bacterium | reverse complement strand
AGGTAGTGGAAGCGGCACCGGCGCTGGACAAGGCGCAGCTGGCCGAGGGGTTTCTGCTGCGGCTGATGGCGTCGACCGCTGGCGACGTCTGCGAAGCCGAAGCCATACTGGGAAGAAAGCTCGAACACGGCGAGCTGGAAGACGAAACCTGGATGCTGGTGCAACTGGGGCGCTCTTTTTCGGCCGCCCAGTTCGATATCGCCCACCGCCGCCTGTTCGCCCAGAGCCGCCGCTTCGAACAGTTCATGCAGGACTTTGACGTAATGCTGACCCCCACCCTGGGCAAACCACCGGTGGAACACGGCTATTTTCGATTAAGTGGCATCGACAAATGGCTGGCGCCGCTGCTCAGCCGCTGCCCCATCGGCCCGCTGGCCGGCAAACTCGACATCACCGCGCGCTTCGCGGAGAAGTCCTTCGACTGGGTGAGTTCGACCATGGCGTTCAACATCAGCGGCAACCCCTCGGTGTCGCTACCGCTGTACTGGAACACGGAACAGCTGCCGATTGGGATGATGTTCACCGCCCGCTTCGGCGATGACGAGACCCTGTTCCGCCTGGCCGGCCAGCTGGAAAAAGCACAGCCCTGGTGGGATCGCCGAGCGCCGATCTATGCAGCTTGATAGCGAGCCTGTGGCGTACATCACAGGCGCAGCCGCCGCGCTTGAATTCGCTTGCGCAAAATCCATACTGAAGAAAAACGCTAAAACAATTTCAGAGAAGGCGATACTGAACCCATGACCTACCACCACCACTGGACCAGCGGACTGGCCATCGATCTGCCCGAGGGCAAGGTCGTCTGCGTTGGCCGCAACTACGCCGAACACGCGCGCGAACTCGGCAATGAAGTACCCAGCGAACCGCTGCTGTTTATGAAACCGACGACGGCACTGGTGCCGCTGGAACAGCCACTGAAGCTGCCCGCCGATCGCGGCGAGATTCACCACGAATTGGAAATTGCGGCGCTGATTGGCCGCCCCCTTAAAAACGCCAACAGCGAAGCCGCACGCGCCGCCATTTACGGCATCGGCCTGGCGCTGGACCTGACCCTGCGCGAACTGCAGAACGAGCTCAAGCAGGGAGGCCTGCCCTGGGAGAAGGCCAAGGCCTTCGACGGCAGCTGCCCACTGTCACCCTTTATCGAGACCGGCGCTGCCGGCGAGCTGGACGCACTGGAACTGGAGCTGGTGATTAACGGCACGCCGCGCCAACGCGGCTCCAGCGCGCAGATGCTATTTACCATTCCCGAACTGATCGCCGACATCAGCCGCCACTTCAGCCTGCGCCCTGGCGACGTGGTGCTCACCGGCACGCCTGCCGGCGTCGGCCCGCTGCAGGATGGCGACGAACTGGCCATGCGCCTGGGCGATATGTTGCGGGTGGAGACTTCGGTGAAGCTGGACTGAGCAGGACCTTGTAGGTGCGGATTTAACCGCACAACAACCACCGAACAAAGATTCATGTGCGGATAAATCCGCACCTACAGATTCGGCAGTTACTCCAGCAACTGTCGCAGCCCGTCCTCATCGCACAGCGTGATTTCACCATAGGCGATGCGGATCAGTCGCGCAGGATGCGCCGCGCGCACCACCTTCGCTGTTTCGGGTCAGGATTCCAGCCTCCGACTTCCGCCCCTATTCCAGCAACTGTCGCAGCCCGTCCTCGTCGCACAGCGTAATCTCGCCATAGGCGATGCGGATCAGCCCCTTGGCCTCCCAGGCCTTGAGCTCCTTGCTGATACTCTGCCGCGACACCCCCATCATCCGCCCCAATTCGTCCTGCGGGAGCCTGAGGGTGATGCGGCGGCCGTGCTCGCTGTCCTCGCCATAGTCACGGGCCAGGTCCAGCAGGCGCCGCGCCAGCCTACCCGACAGCGGCAGGAACACCATGTCGGCCAGAAAGGCCAGCGACAGCCGCAGCTTCTGGCAGAGAATTTTCACAAAGGGTTCGTACAGCTCCGGTCGCCGCGCCAGTAGTTGCTGGAAAGCCGCACGCGGAATAAACACCAGCTCGGTAGCCCCGGCCGCAAAGGCGTCGGAGATACGCGGCAGGCCGTCGAAAATGGAGATCTCGCCCAGCCACTCGCCGGGGCCGATCAGCGTCACAGTGGCCTCCTTGCCCTCGGCCGAGGTGGCACTGATGCGCACGCCGCCGCTGACCACACCGAACAGGCCATTGGCCTCATCGCCGCGGGCATACAGCAACTCGCCGTCGCGCAGCGTGCGCAACTGCGCATGGCTTGCCAACTCGGCCGCCACCTCCGCCGGCAACATGGCCACCCAGGCATTGGTCGCCAGAATCTGTTCGATATTCGCCATGCCGCCTTTCCGGGATATCCGCTGTTGAATTTGCAGACTGCGGAGACTGCCACGCTACCGATGGTGAGTAAAGACGGCAGTCCGGCGCATCACTTTATGGCACACTGTCAACTAACTGACAGTATTTGCAGCAAGTCCGCGCCACACTGACACTCAAGCTAATTGGCCACGCCCATGGAGGCAATATGAGCGTAAGTGCACCCCAAGCGACCGCAAGCATCCGGGATCAGGTCTCCGCCGAGGAGTGGCAGGCCCGCGTCGACCTCGCCGCCGCCTACCGGCTGGTCGCGCTATTTGGCTGGGACGATCTGGTATTTACCCATATCTCGGCGCGAGTGCCCGGCCCCGAGCACCACTTCCTGATCAATCCCTACGGCATGTTGTTCGAGGAAGTCACGGCCTCCTCGCTGGTCAAGGTCGGCCTGGACGGCCACAAGGTGATGGACTCGCCCTATGAGGTCAATCCCGCCGGCTTCACCATTCACAGCGCCATTCACCAGGCCCGCGAAGACGCCCACTGCGTGATGCACACCCACTCGCTCAACGGCGTGGCGGTGTCGGCGCAGAAAGAGGGCGTACTGCCCATCTCGCAACAAGCCACCCTGGTGCTGTCCAATCTCGGCTACCACGACTACGAGGGCATCGCCCTTAACGAAGACGAAAAGCCGCGGCTGGTGGCGGACCTGGCCGACAACACCTTCCTGATGCTGCGCAACCACGGCCTGCTGACGGTGGGCGCATCGCCGGCAGACGCCTTTCTGGCAATGTATGTATTCGAGGCCGCCTGCATGATCCAGGTGCGCGCCCTAGCCGGCAACCGCGAGCTGGTGCCGGTAGACCAACAAATACTGGACGGCGTGCGTGAGGCGGCGCAGGTAGTCACCCGCGGCCTGTTTGGCGGCCTGGCCTGGCCCGGGCTGCTGCGCAAGCTCGATAGAGTCAACCCCGGTTATGCCGACTGAACAGGAGCAGACAATGAAAACACACAGCGACCCGATACCCCTGCCCGAGCACGGCTTTCGATCTTTCGCCGAGTTTTATCCCTTCTACTTGCAGGAGCACAGCAACCGAACCTGCCGACGCCTGCACGTGATCGGCACCTCACTGGTAATTGCCTTGCTGGCCGCCGCGCTACTGACACGCAAGCCCGCGCTGCTATTGTGGCTGCCGCTGGTGGGCTACGGCTTCGCCTGGGTGGGACACTTTTTCTTCGAGCACAACAAACCGGCCACCTTCAAAAATCCCTTTTACAGTCTGGCCGGGGATTTTGTGATGCTCAAGGATGTACTGATTGGGCGGATTCGCTGGTAGGTGCGGCTTCAGCCGCACAAGAGGTATAAGGCAAAACCTGACCGCCCCTCCCTAAACCCCGTCATCGCGAGTCGCGCCCTGCGCGACGCGGAGATCTCCCTCAGCTCTCTGCCACACGACTGGAGATTGCCGCGTCGCCTGCGGCTCCTCGCAATGACTGACGATGTCGGCACTGTAGGGTGCGCTGTGCGCACCGAGCACGACAGCTAGCATGTAGAACAAGCGGT
>JBFHRT010000263.1:0-3885 GCA_041591575.1 Spongiibacteraceae bacterium | reverse complement strand
GCCATGGCAGCCTTATCGGTGGTAGGGATGGTTGCTGAGAATGGACCAGGCGCGGTACACCTGCTCGGCCATGAGTACCCGCACCAGCGGGTGCGGCAGGGTCAGTGCCGACAACGACCAGCGCTGCTCGGCGCGGGCCAGGCAATCGTCGCTGAGGCCGTCGGGGCCGCCGACCAGCAGGCTGATATTGTCACCGTCCATGCGCCACTGTTCCAGATTTTTGGCCAGGCGCTCGGTAGACAGTGATTTGCCGAGCACGTCCAGCGCTATCACCCGATCCCCACTGGGAATGGCAGCCAGCATCGCCTCGCCCTCACGGGCGATTGCCCTCGGTATGTCGGCATTCTTACCGCGCTGGGCCAAGGGCAGTTCGCGAATGGTGAAACTGATCTCGGGCGGAAGCCGCTTTCGGTACTCGCTCACCCCCTGCTCCACCCATGCCGGCATCTTGGTGCCGACCGCAAGCACACTAATCCGCATCGCCTGGCTGGCTCACCGCGGGCACGCTCCACAGGCGCTCAATGTCGTAGAACTGGCGCGCCTCGGGCAGCATCACGTGCACGACCACGTCGCCGAAATCCACCAGCACCCACTCGGCGGCCTCCTGGCCCTCGACGCCCAGTGGCGGCACGCCCTGCTTCTTGGCCTCAATGGCAACGTTGTCAGCCAGCGACTTGACGTGCCGGTTGGAGGTGCCACAGGCCACCACCATGTAATCGGTAACGCCGGTCAAGCCGCGCACATCGAGCACCGCTACGTCGCGGGCCTTGAGGTCTTCCAAAGCGGCAATGACCAGTTTTTTCAGATTTTCAGCTTTCATGGATTCCGGTATTTTCAACCTCGGTGACAACCATACAGTGTGTGTTCTCGAATGTAACCCTCGACCCCCGCCGGCAACCACCGGCTGACGTCGGCGCCGCGCGCCAGCGCCTCGCGAACGGCAGTGGCTGATACCGGCCACTGGCGCAGCATCAATGTCAGCAGCCCGCCCGCAGGGGAGTCGCGCAGCTGTGCCGGCGACATCTCGCGGCCGGCCACAAAGGCCGCCACCTCCGGCGCCGGCGCAAGTGGGTGGTCGGGGCGCTGCAGCACCAGCACATGGGCCAGCTCGAACAGCTCCCGCCAGTGCCACCAGTGTTGCAGGCCGTTAAAGGCATCACTGCCCATCACCCAGCACAGCGCCGGCTCGTCGCCCAGCTGCTGGCGACACTGACGCAGCGTCTCTACGCTGTAGGACGGCGCCTCGCGCTCCAACTCCAGTGCATCCACCACCAGCCCGGGCGTATCGCCCACTGCCAGCTGCACCATCGCCAGGCGGTGGCGGCTGTCGCTGTCGGGCGTATCGCGGTGGGGCGGCCGATGACAGGGCAGTAGCCGAATCTCATCCAGTGCCAGCCGCTCGCGCAACTCCTCGGCCGAGCGCAGATGACCGAGGTGGATGGGATCAAAGGTGCCGCCAAAGATGGCGATGGCCGGCCGCTGGCGGGCTGAAACCACAGGCTCAGCCCCGCGCGTGCTTAGCTGCGCACATGGCCGTCGCCCAGCACCACGTATTTCTGTGAGGTCAGCCCCTCCAGCCCCACCGGGCCGCGGGCGTGAATCTTGTCAGTGGAAATGCCTATCTCGGCGCCGAGGCCGTATTCGAAACCGTCGGCAAAGCGCGTGGAGGCATTGATCATCACCGAGCTGGAATCCACCTCGCGCAGGAAGCGGCGGCTGCGGCTGTAGTTCTCGGTGACGATGGCGTCGGTGTGCTGCGAGCCGTAGCGGTTGATATGCTCGATGGCCTCGTCCAGCCCTTTGACCACACGCACCGCCAGAATCGGCGCCAGGTATTCGGTGCTCCAGTCCTCGTCGGTGGCAGCGGCTGCGCCCGGC
This sequence comes from Spongiibacteraceae bacterium, assembly GCA_041591575.1. Taxonomy (GTDB): domain Bacteria; phylum Pseudomonadota; class Gammaproteobacteria; order Pseudomonadales; family Spongiibacteraceae; genus JBFHRT01. The sequence goes on along the minus strand of JBFHRT010000263.1, from coordinate 2,007 downwards.
ACAATGGCGCGGGTGCGGCTGCAGCCGCGCAGCTCCACGCTGTGATCGGCCAGCGCCGCGGCGATAGCCGGCAGCAGCTCGGCGGCGCGACTCTCGGCCACCAGCAGGGTTTCCATGGTGTTGCAGGTGCCGTAGCGGTGGGTCTTGGCATTGACGGCAATCGCCAGTGCCTTGTCAGCATCGGCGTGGTCATCAATATAGACGTGACAGATACCGTCCAGGTGTTTGATGACGGTGACCCGCGCGTCACGGGCAATACGCTCAATCAAGCCCTTGCCGCCGCGCGGCACCACCACGTCCACGTACTCGGGCATGGTGATCAGCTCGCCCACCGCAGCGCGGTCGGTAGTCTCGACCACCTGCACCGCGGCCTCAGGCAGACCCGCCTGGGCCAGGCCGCGACGAATACAGGCGGCAATGGCCTGGTTGGAGTGGATGGCCTCGGAGCCGCCGCGCAGGATGCAGGCGTTGCCGGACTTCAGGCAGAGGCTGGCAGCTTCGGCGGTGACGTTGGGGCGCGATTCATAGATGATGCCGATCACACCCAGCGGCACGCGCATGCGCCCCACCTGGATGCCACTGGGGCGATAGTTGAGATCGGTAATGGCGCCGACCGGGTCGGGCAGCGCCGCGACCTGTTGCAGCCCCTCGATCATGCCGTCGATACGACCGGGGGTCAGCTCCAGTCGGTCCAGCAGCGCCGCGTCCAGGCCCGCATTCTCGCCGGCCGCCAGGTCTTTGGCATTGGCCGCGGCGATGTCCTCGCGGGCCACATCAATGGCTGCGGCAATGGCCTGCAGCGCGCGGTTTTTGACCCCGGTGTCTGCCGCCGCCATGGCGCGCGATGCCGCTCGCGCCTGCTGACCGACGCCGGCCATGTATTGCTTGATATCCATCAGCTCGAAATCATCCCGTTGCGTGTTCAAAAGCTAGCTGGAGATTATACCGGATATTAGGCAGCAGCCGCAGCGGGCGGAGATGTCGGCTTAATGACCGAGATCGACAATCAGGTCGTGCAGCAGGTCCAGGCGGCTGACCGGATCCACCGCGGTGAGCAATTCATAGCGCTGCGCCTCAGTCACCGGCAGCAGCTGGGCCAGGCGGTGCCCCAGGGTGGCAGCGTCATCCACATCCATGGACATACCCAGGCGTCGCACCCGCGGGTGTTCGCCGAGCTGCTCCAGCAGACTGAGCCACTCGTTGCGCTCCGGCGGCAGCGGCAGCCGCGGCTCGCTCTGCCAGTACTCCACCTCGGCCACCCACAGGCCACTGGGTTCGCACCAGCTATCTTCGATATTGAAGCGCTCGCCGCCCTCCACCACAATGGCTAGCAGGCCACCGTCGGTGGTGTCCCAGTCGACGATGCGCGCCTCTACCCCCACCCTCGCCAGCACCGGGTCTCGCCCGGCTTCGCGCTGCACTTCATCGCCGTCGCGAATCCACACGATACCGAAGGGCTGCGACTCACGCAGACTGTCGCGCACCAGGTCCAGGTAGCGCCGCTCGAACACCTGTAGCAGCAAGCGCCCGTCTGGCAGCAGCACCGTATGCAGGGGAAACAGCGGGAGGGTCGTATTCATCGCATCACACCGACGGGTCGATCCTGATTACTGTAAAACCTCGGGGCGCGGCGCGCCACCGGTCGCGCCGCCTGCCGCAGTCGCATCAACCCTCCGCGGCCACACCACCCTTCATTTCCGGGCCCAGCGGCTTGAGCAACAGAATCAGCCGCGGCAGCAGCAACATGGAGCCCATCAGTGCCGCCAGCATCGCGGCCCCGGTGAGCAGACCGAAGTAAATACTGGGGGTGAAGTTGGACAGCGCCAGAATAGAAAAGCCGAAGATGATGATCACCGCGGTGTAATACATCGCCTTGCCGATGCTGCCGTGACAGCGGTTCATGGCATCCAGGTAGGAGCGGTCCTGGGCAAACTCCAGCCGGAAACGGTGCACGTAGTGGATGGCGTGATCGACACCGATACCGACGGTGATGGCGGCGATGGTGAT
>JBFHRT010000262.1:0-3889 GCA_041591575.1 Spongiibacteraceae bacterium | reverse complement strand
GGGATAGCCCCCAAATTGGGGTGCTGGCGCCGGCGCCTCGCCCCGCGTATGATCCGGGGCCGGAATTCACTACTCAGGAATTGATCCTATGATTTCTCACAATACCTATTTCGATGACAAGGTGCAGTCGCTGGGCTTTGACACCCCGGAAGGGCCGGCCACCGTAGGGGTGATGGCGCCGGGCGAGTATAACTTCGGCACTGCAGCGCCGGAGCGCATGGAAGTGGTCAGTGGCGCGCTGACCGTGCGCCTGCCGGGCAGCGACAGCTGGCAGACCTTTGCCGCCGGCAGCGGCTTTGACGTACCCGGCGACAGCCGCTTCGATGTCAAGGCCGAGGTGCCGACCGCCTATCTGTGCCTGTATCTCTAATTGCGTTTCTGCTTCTGTGCCGGGGGCGGCGTCGCCCCCGGCAACTCGCTGAACAACTCGAAAAAGTGGCGCTGAATGCGTCCCAGGTCTACCAGCGACATGCCGCTGGAAAACCCAAACCACACATATAATCCGTTAAGGTCGCGGAACATCGGCGGCAGATAGCGGGGCGGGGCAATCAAGCCCTCCTGCAGGTAGGGGTAGAGCACCGGGATGTCGTCCAGGGTCACCTTGCCGACAAACAGCAGCGGCAGAATCTCCGGTACTCCGCAGAGGATCGCGCTGCGGATAAAGTTGACGTTCTCCACAAAGCCACGCACGTAGGACAGGTCCTTGGTGAAGCAAGCACCACCACCCACCATACCGCCGCGAAATACCCGCTGGGCAATTTTGTAGCAGTCCGCCTCAGTCAGCCCGCGCTCGCGGAAATGGCGGTACACCTCCATGAAATCCGCACCCTGTTCAGCCAGGTCGATGGCCACCACCCGGTCGCTGATGCGCCGAGCCCGGTTGGGAAAGGAGCTGAAGGTCAGGGTCTCGATCAATACCGCCAGGCCCTCCTGGATGGCGGTGATACGCGGTGAGCCCACGCTCAGCCAGCTGGCCCAGGGTTGTTCACGGCCGTTGAGCGTTGTCCCTACATGCACCCAGCCCTCGTGAACCTCCAGCACCTGCAGGTCCAGCTCGGAAAAGCGCGCGTTGGCGTTGATGCGGATGCGATCGCCACCGGCGGCGGCGTCGGAGACGATGCCATCGGTTTTGCTGACGCTGAACACGTTCCGATCGAAGTATTTACCCAGTCGAGAGCGCAAACGCCGCACTGCTTGTTCTGCCGTGAGCGACTTGGGGTAGACCTGGTTCATATGCTCGGCGGCGGGCAGTGAAAAGATATGGCACAGCCGCTCGCCCATTTCGATGAGAGTCCGGCGATCGCCGCGCAGGTGATCGCGGGCAGAACCCCACAGCTCGCGACTGGTCTGCAGAAAGCCCGGTGTGCCGCGCTGGCGCAGTAGGTCGATAACCAGCAGATACTGGTCGATGTTGGCGCAGAGAATCTTGCCCAGAGCGTCGTCCTTGCCCAGTTGGCGGCGCACGCTGTAGCGCAGCTCTTTCAATTGCTGCTTTTTCTCGTCGGGGTCGAAACGCAGTGGCAGCTGCAGGTAGTAGTCGTCGGCAATGCCTGGCAGGTGCCGCCCCTTGTTGTGCAGGAACCGCTGCTCAACTTCGTAGGGCCACTTGATGGCATCCAGTATCAGAATGGGGCGCTGTATGTCGACCAGTTGGTCTGACAGTGCTTTTAGTTTTTGCGGGTATCCGCTCTTCATTGGCTCCCGGCCCCGGCCTTGATCAGCAGGAAGGATTTCAGTCGCGAGCGACCGAAGCTGGCCATGCGCTCGAAGGGCTCCCAGCCGATGGGTACGCGAATATAGTCAGTTTCATTCTGCCAGGGATTGTCGCCATTGTCCGGGTCGTGAATGTAGACGAACTGGTCATCGGCATCGGCAATATAGACCCAGTGTGGCGCCTTGTTGCGGCTGAGCCCCCAGGTGCTGATCAGTGCGACTACCGAATAGCCTTCGGCGATGGCTTCCTGCAGTCGCGCCTTGGCCGGGGTGGCGATAAACAGCTCAATACTGGAGTTGGCAATCTGCTCCATGAAATCCTGGTGGACCAGTTCCAGCACGGTTTTCTTTTCGGCACTGCGCACCGAGTCGATGAAGGGCGTCGTCGCCTGATTGATGTAGAGGCAAGCGCTGAAGCCGCGGCGCCAGGCGCTCAGCGCGAGCCCGTGCGGGGAACAGCCGCCGTGGCCGGAGGTCATGAAAATGGTGGTGGCCTCGCGCCAGATCTGCAGTTCTTCATGGCGCGACATGGCGTAATCGGGACACTGAGCGCGCATGGCCATCATCAGGCAGGCGGGGCCGCAAGTGAAGTCGGTGGTCTGCTGATAGTAGTGGGGGTAGCTGACCGATTCGCTTTCGCCGCGGTGGATGCGCTTTTCCATGCGCCGGGCATCGCAGCCGTCCTCGTAGTAATCGGCGATGCTGTCAAAATCCTTGTAGCCCAGTTTGCGGTAGAGATTGATGGCGGCGTCGTTGTCGACCCGCACTTCCAGTCGCATAAACACGCAGTGTTGCTGGCGAGCGGCGCGCTCGGAGGCCTTGACCAGCTGCACGGCAATGCCCCGGCCCTGAAATTCCGGACTGGTGGCAATGGAGTAGATGCGCGCCAGGCTGGTGCCGGTGCGATACAGAATCAGCGAATAGCCTGCGAGCTGCTCGCCCTGCAAGGCCACCAGCAGCTGATGGGGGCCCTCGCGGACGAAGTTAAGAAAGCTGCGGCGCGACAGCCGGTCGACGGCAAAGCAACGGTTCTCCAAGGCCACCAGGGCCTTGAGATCACCTGCCTGCGCGCGGCGGATGCTGATGTCTCTCGCGTCCGCGGCAGGCGAGGCGCTTGCGCCTTGCGCGGGGGGCTTTTGCGCTGGAGCAGTGTCTTGCAGTGCCTTACCTACCGCTGTCGTCATTCCAGTATGCCTGCCAGTGCCAGTGATACCACATGCCGTGCGCGCAGCAGCAGCATGTGCTGCCAGGAGCTATCGGCCGGGCAGAAAAAGTGCTGAAGCGCGCGCACCGCGTCGTTGTCCAAATCGCGGGCCTCGCCGCGTTCTCGGCAGCGATTGTAATAGCGCTGTTCCTCTATCAGCAGTTGCATCAACTGGGTAAGCGGAAAGCTGCCGAATTCCAGGGTGACAAAGCTGCCGCGTCCGCCAATCAGCTGATGCCAGAAATAGTCCAGCAGGCCAAGCTTGGGCGGCGACACCGACTCACCCAGCGCGCTGGAGCAGGCATTGTCGCCATACCAGGATTGGGTGAGGGCAAAACCCACCGAGTTGGCGGGGTGGTCGTTAATCACCTCGCCGTAGCCGTAAGGACCGAGCCCGGTGTGCAGGTCGATGACCGCGACCCGGCGAGCGCGCTGCCATTGCTGCGCCTTGCACTTGCGCTCCAGCAGCTGGCGCGACCAGCTGGGTCCCTGGCCACCGAAAAACAGGCCGCGGGAGAACTGGTACTGGCCCTGGGTGACTTCCGGGCGCAGCAGGTCGCTGCTGGACACCTCGCCGTCGGCGATGATGGCGCGGTGCAGCTGTGCATAGCGGCTGTTGTTGGGCAGGCCCTTGTTGAAATTGATGAAGTTGCGGTTGATATCGATACCCTGGTGATCGCAGCGCCGGCGCCAAGCAAAACCCCAGGGGTTGAGGGCGTGAATCAGCACAATGCCCAGCGAGGGATGGCGGCGCAGGGGCTCGACCAGCAGCGGTAACAGGTCACACTGGATGGCGGAGCCGGCGGCACCCTCGGTGCCGTGAGTGCCGCTGATCAGTACCAGCCAGTCGCGCGGATCGGCGGCGGCTTGCAGCTGCACCCAGTCGCAGGCCAGCGGCTGCCCGCCGGGGCCGGGTTCGGGGTGGGTCAGGCTGTCGTGCTCGGCAACCAGCTCGGGCGGCAGTTCTGCCAG
>JBFHRT010000261.1:0-3898 GCA_041591575.1 Spongiibacteraceae bacterium | reverse complement strand
GTAGTCCTGCACGATCTTGGGTGGCGGCGTACGCAGCTTGGCCAGCTCGGTCCAGGTGAGCAGGCTGTAGTAGTGGCGGATGTTCTGCACGTAGTGCACTGGCTCGTCGCCGCGGGCGTAGCCGTAGCGGGTCTGCTTGTAATATTTTTTCTGACGCAGCAGCGGCAGGCGCTCTTTCACGTCTTTCCATAGATTGGGATTGCCGCCCTGTTTTTCGGTGAGTACGCGGGCATCCTCCAGGTGGCCGAAGCCGACGTTGTAGGCGGCCATGGCAAACCAACTGCGGTCCGGATTCTTAATAGAGGCGGGCAGGCGCTGGCGAATCTTGCGGAAGTAGCGGGCGCCGCCGCGTAGGCTCTGCAGGGCGTCGAAGCGATAGGTAACACCCATTTCCTTGGCGGTGCGGCGGGTCAGCATCATCATGCCCTTCACGCCGGTGGGGGATACCGCGCGCGGATTCCAGTGGGATTCCTGGTAGCTCATAGCGGCCAACAGTCGCCAGTCCATTTCGTATTCCAGTGCCACCTGCTCGATCATCTCGCGGTAGGTGGGCAGGCGCGAGCGCATTGCCTCGACAAAGGTCTGGGAGTTGATCTGGGTGTTGCTTTCGCTGTGGCCATAGAAGCGCTCGACCCAGCTCGCCAGCTGGCCGTTGTCGCGAGCCTGGGTGAAAAAGGCGTCCAGCTGTTCGCGCAGCGCGCTGTTGTCGCGGCCGTTGGCCAGGGCCCAGCCCAGCTGGCCGGGTTCGCCGATACTGAAGGCGACCCGGTGTTGGGGGTAGAAGCCGCGGTTGGCGATGTATTCGTTGGAGTCGATGATGGTGAAGTCGATGTCGTCGTTTTCCAGCTGCTCCAGCAGATCGATGGTCTCGAGGTTGCGGGCCTCCTCCCAGCTCAGCTCGGGGTGTTGTTGCTGCAGGGCGCTGAGCACTTCCACGTGGCTGCTGCTGGCGATCACGCGTATGCGTTTTCCGATCAGGTCCTCGACGCGGTCGGCATAGGCGTTGCCACGGCGATAGATGACGAACTGCCGCACATCCATGTAGCTGGGGCCAAATTCCAGGGTTTTCTGACGCTCGGGGGTTACCGTCAATCCGGCGGCGGCGAGGTGGACGCGGCCGCGCTGCAGTGCGTCGAACAACTCATCCAGGCCGTAGACGGGAATGATTTCCAGCTCGACGCCGAGAAAGTCGGCGAAGGCCTCGGCCAGCACATACTCAAAGCCGGTGGCGCTGCCGCGATTTTCGTAGTACGTGGTGGGGCCGTTGCGGGTAATGACCTTGAGGGTATCTTCCTGCTTGATGGTGGTCAGGGCGTCGCTTTCGGAGCAGCCCGTCAGCCAGGGCAATAACAGCAGGGCCAGCGCGCAGGAGAGGCGGCGCTGCAGCTGTGGCAGGCGTCGGAAAAGTGCTGGCATGGATTCACCCCAGGGGTGGCGTACGGCCTGGAGCGCAGGTGGTTGGGCAGCCGTCAGCGCCCCGTCGTTCGCGCAGGGTAGGCGCTCGCACGGCGGCGCGTACGGGCAGGGGGGCTGTATGTGCTGCAGTTACGGTCAAGCGAAATCTCCACCTCTGACCTGGCCATTCTACCGGGGACAGGCCCGGGACGCCATTTTGGCCCGATATTGGCCTGGATAGAAGATAAAAACTTGCTGCCAAATCCAGTACAATAGCGGGCTTCGCCAAGCTTCCCTACACACGTTCTCCTAACAGAGGCCCTGAACTGCATGCTCATCGTCACCGGCGCGCCGGCGCTGTCCGCCTTTAGACTGGAAAAGCTCAAATCTGCACTGGCTGATGTCCTGCCCGGCCTGCGGGCGGTGTCCGCGGAATTTGTCCACCTGATCGACAGCGAACAGCCGCTGAGCAGCGAAGAGCAGGCACTGCTGCGCCAGCTACTGCCGGGCGGTAATGCCGAGGCAGCGCCGGCTGGGGGAGAGCCGTTCTTTGTGGCACCGCGCGCCGGCACCATCTCGCCCTGGGCCAGCAAGGCCACCGATATTGCTCACAACTGCGGCCTCAGTCAGGTGCTGCGCATCGAGCGCGGCACCCGCTACTGGCTGGACTGCGCCGCGCCACTGAGTGCTGAGCAGCGTCAGGCCGCCGCCGCGCTGTTGCACGATCGCATGGTGGAGACTGTGTTCGCCGATGCCGAGGCCGCCGCCGTGTTGTTCGAGCACCAGTCGCCGCAACCCTTGACCACCGTTCCGGTGCTGGCGGGCGGGCGCGACGCACTGGTTGCCGCCAACAGCGAGCTGGGTCTGGCCCTGGCCGATGACGAGATCGACTATCTGGTGGAGAGTTTTACCGGGCTGCAGCGTGACCCCACCGACGTCGAGTTGATGATGTTCGCCCAGGCCAACTCCGAGCACTGCCGCCACAAGATCTTTAACGCCAGCTGGACCATCGACGGCGAGCCGCAGTCTCACTCGTTGTTCCAGATGATCAAGAACACCTACGAGTGCGGCGGCGAAGACGTGCTCAGCGCCTATGCCGACAACGCTTCGGTGGTGGTGGGCAGCACCGCCGGGCGCTTCTATCCGCAGCCTGGCAGCTACGAATACAGCTACAAGCAGGAGCCTATTCACCTGCTGATGAAGGTGGAAACCCACAACCACCCCACGGCGATTGCGCCCTATCCGGGAGCGGGCACCGGCTCTGGTGGTGAAATCCGCGACGAGGGCGCGGTGGGCAAGGGTTCCAAGCCCAAGGTGGGCTTGACCGGCTTCACCGTGTCTAACCTGCAGGTGCCCGGCTTCGAGCAGCCCTGGGAACGCGACTACGGCAAGCCCGAGCGCATCGTTACCGCGCTCGACATCATGATCGAGGGGCCCATCGGCGGCGCCGCCTTCAACAACGAATTCGGCCGACCCAATCTCTGCGGTTACTTCCGCAGCTACGAGGAAGACGTGAACGGCGCCGCCGGTGTCGAGCGCCGTGGCTATCACAAGCCGATCATGATTGCCGGCGGCTACGGCAACATCAAAGCCGAGCACATTGACCAGGAGCCCTTCGAGCCCGGCTGCAAGCTGATCGTGCTCGGCGGCCCCGCCATGCTGATAGGCCTGGGCGGCGGTGCCGCCTCGTCGATGACCTCGGGCAGCTCCAGCGAAGATCTGGATTTCGCCTCGGTGCAGCGCCAGAACCCGGAAATCGAGCGCCGCTGTCAGGAGGTGATCGACCGCTGCTGGGCGCTGGGCGAGCGCAATCCCATCGCCTTTATCCACGATGTGGGCGCCGGCGGCCTGTCCAACGCCTTCCCCGAGCTGGTCAAAGACGGCGGCACAGGCGGCAACTTCGAGCTGCGCAAGGTGCCCAATGACGAGCCCGGTATGTCACCGCTGGCGATCTGGTGCAACGAGTCCCAGGAACGCTACGTGATGGCGGTGCGCCCGGAGGATCTCGAGGCTTTTGCTGCGATCTGTGAGCGCGAGCGCTGCCCCTACGCCGTGGTGGGTGAGTCTACTGCCGAGCAGCGTCTTCGCCTGGGCGACAGCTACTTCGACAACAATCCGGTAGACCTGCCGATGTCGGTGCTGTTCGGCAAGCCGCCGAAGATGCACCGCGAGGTGCAGCGTCAGAGCGTTGAGCACGCGGCGCTGGACCTGGCCGGCGTGACCGTGGATGAGGGTCTAGTGATCGGTCCGTCTGGTGTCGCGTCACGTTATATCGGGTTGCCCGCGGCCAGACAATCCGGTCAAACCCCCATCGGCGACCAATTCAACGGTTTGTCGGTCATAAACGGACGAATTCTGTCCGCCGTCCCTTCGACCGGCACGTCGTGCGGAGAAGCCGCAGTCTTGCGTGCCAGCGTCATCGTTGCCTCGTTGGGAGGAAGGCCATAAAAGGCCGGCCCGTTCAGCGACGCGAACGCCTCAAATCTATCCAGCGCGCCTTCCT
>JBFHRT010000260.1:0-3901 GCA_041591575.1 Spongiibacteraceae bacterium | reverse complement strand
CGGCGGGTTCCCTGCGATGCTCGGTCGGCGATGGGCGCTGCGCAACTCGACCAAAATCGCTACGCGATTTTTGGGACTCGAACAGTGCTCGCGCTTTATCCATCGCCGCCCTGCGCTTCTCGGCGCCTCCCAGGGGGCCCCAAAAGCGGTGCCACATTCACGCATCGACGGTTTGTAGGGTGCACCGCCTTCAGCTTCGGACGTCCGACTTCTGACGTCCGACCGCCCTTACTCCGGCATATTGAACTTGTGGCCCCACAGGCTGGGCAGGGTGCTGACTGTCGGCGTGTAGCCTTCCCAGTCCATTTTCAGGCCGCCGGTGCCGAATTCCATGGCAAAACCGGTGGGGGTTGCCATATAAAACGATAGCATGCGGTCGTTGGTGTGGCGGCCCAGTGAGGACACCACCGGAATATTGGCCTCCTGCACGCGGTCCAGGCAGTAGCCCACTTCGTCGACGTCGTGCACTTCCACCATCAGGTGCACACAGCCCACCGGGTTGGCGGCGTCTTCGTACAGCGCCAGGCTGTGGTGACGCGGGTTGTTAACGTGCATGAAGTGCAGGCCCTGGCCGGGGTCGGCCGGATCCGGGTTGAAATGGAAGTGCATGTAGTCGGTGTCGCCGAAGCCCAGCAGGTCTTTGTAGAAGGCGTGGGTCTCTTTCAGCTCAGCTGCCGGCAGTACCGCATGGCCGAAGCCCATATCACCGTTGAAGCCGGTCTCGAAGCCAGCGATGCCCTTGGGCGAAACAAACTTGGCATAGTCCAGCTCGGCGCCCCAGTACAGTTCCAGGTTGTTGCCGGAGGGGTCCTGCAGGCGGATGGCACCGCGCACGCGGCGGCTCTTGGCTTCGTCGGCGCTGAGCACCTCAAAGGCGACGTCGGCCTGGCTCAGGGTTTTCTGGGCGGCGATAAAGTCGGCCTCGTCAGCCAGCTCCCAACCGCACAGGCTCAGTCGCTCCTGCTCGCCTTTGGTGATGGCAAAGCGGAAGGGGCGCTCGTCCATTTTCAGGTAGACATTGCCGTCGTCGGGCATGTTGGGGGCCACCATCAGGCCCAGGATTTCAGTGCCATAGTGAAGCCACTTGGCGGGATCGGCAGATTCAATCAGTACATAGCCGAGGCTGCGAACATCCATCGTGTTTTCCTTATGTCGTTTTCATTCCGGGGCACGTCCCGGTCAGTGAGTAGTTCATAAATAGCAGAAATAAAAAGCCCGGTATAGACCGGGCTCGGGGTGCGTTGCGGCGAATTACTCGGCGCGCAGCTGGTACTTGGTACCGTATTCCTTGCGCTCCTTGAAGGTCTCCGGCACGTCTTTTACGTCCACGTAGAACTGGGCGTACCACTGGCGCAGGCGGTTGATGGGGCCGTCACCATCACACAGCACCGGGTTGTCGACGCGGGTCTTGGTGTGCCAGATGTGCACGTCCTGGTAGAAGGCTTCGCGGTTCTGCTCCACGTACTGCTTGCAGATCGCATCGTTTTCCTCGTCGGACAGGCCCGGGATTTTCTTCACCGCGACACCGAAGCGCAGGTCAAAGCTCTCGGTGGTGATGGGCACGTGGGTCACCAGCAGGCGTGACTCCACATCCTGGCCCTCGATCTGGCCGGTCATGTAGGTGGTCATGTAAGCCGGGCCGTAGTAGGTGGCCTCACTGTACAGTTCGCCCTCTTCTGCCAGCAGCTCGCTGCCGCCCTTGAGCACCTGGGTGTAGATGTGGCCGTCGACGATGTTCTTGAACTCCTTGACCGGCGCACCGTGAACCGGGGCAAAGTGGGCCACGTCGGCCATGTTGTCCACCAGCTCGCGGCAGTTGGTGTCGATGGTCATCAGGTCTACCTGCCAGCCGGTCCAGTCCGGGCTGTAGAGGTCGTCGATGCGCGGCGGCTCCTGGCCTTCGATGGGCGGGTTGCCTTCCGGGTCGTACCACACGAACAGCAGGTGGTTCTGCACCAGGGTCGGGTAAGAACCGATCACCGCTTTCGGCGGGATGCGCTGGGCATAGGGAATGTCGTCACAGACGCCGTCGGCGCCCCAGCGCCAGGAGTGGAACGGACAGCGGATGGAGTTGCCTTCTACACAGCCCTCGCTGAGATCGGCGCCCATGTGCGGGCAGTAGCCGTCGAGGATGTGCACTTCGCCGTCTTCACCACGGTAAGCCACCAGGCGGGTGCCGAAGTAGTTGAGCTTGACCGGTTTTTCGGTGTACTCACTGGCCAGGCCGAGGCAGTGCCAGCCGCGCGCGTAGCGCTCGGGCAGTTCGGCGGCTTCAATAAGATGCGGCTTTCTGGGAACCTGGGATACCTGGCTCATGACTGTTACTCCTCCACACACGGGGCTAGTTTGTTATGGCGTATTACCACACTGCCCAAAATTCTTGCACAACGCCACAGGCGTCGCTATCACCCGATTGGACGACCCGCTTAAATTAATTAAGCTACTGAAATATAAGCCTTTGTTTAACACGGGGGCCGCCGCAAAGGCAGCGCCGTCAACATCTGGGCGCGCGGCGCCCGCCGCCACTGATTAACGCACCGGCGGCGATCGAATGAATAGTTAAACCAAACTCGAGCGGCGTGGCGGCGCAGCTTGCCCGCAACCGCCAATACCCTACTATGGGCGCAGGCGCCGCTGCGGGCGGGCCAGCCAATCCAACAACAACGATAACAACAGGAGCACTCCATGAGTATTCTCAATCAGTTCCGCCTGGACGGACGCGTCGCCATTGTTACCGGTGGCGGTCGCGGCATCGGCGCCGCCATTGCCAAAGCCTACGCCGAAGCCGGTGCCGATGTGGTGGTGGCCGCCCGCACCCGCGAGCAGATCGAGGCCACCGCCGAAGCGGTGCGGGCTCTGGGCCGACGCGCCCTCGCCGTGCCGACCGATGTCATGCAGGAAGATCAGCTGGAGCAGCTGGTACAGCACTGTATCGACGAATTCGGCCGCCTGGACATTGTCGTCAACAACGCCGGCGGCTTTCCGCCCAAACCCATGCTGCGGACATCCACCGAGGAGTTCGACCAGGCCTTTCGCTTCAATGTCTCCACTGCCTTCGCGCTGACCCGTATTGCGGTGCCACAGATGGTCGCCAGTGCCGGCGGCGGCGCGGTGATCAACATCTCCTCCATCGCCGGCCATGCCACCTCCTCCTGCTTCACCGCCTACGGCACCGCCAAGGCCGCGCTGTCGTTTCTCACCCGGGAAATGGCCCAGGAATTTGCCCCCAAGGTGCGGGTCAACGGCATTGCGGTGGGCTCCACCAAGACCGAAGCACTGAATACGGTGTTGACGCCAGAAATTGAACAGACCATGGTACAACTGACTCCCATGGGACGGCTGGGAGAGGTGGAGGATATCGCCGCCTGCGCCCTGTACCTCGCCTCGCCGGCGGCCAGTTACCTGACCGGCGATATTATCGGCGTCAACGGCGGGCTCAATGCGCTGAACATGGCCATGCCCCGGGCCTTCGGCTAGCCCAAAAGGTTTATTAGCGAGCTGCTCGCGCCCTTTGGGCAATGTCGTTCTTAACAGGGAGGGGGCAAAGACTGCCCTGTAGGTGCGGCGTTAGCCGCACAATACGTAACCCATCGTTGTTATACGCCAGGCCATTGTGCGGCTAAAGCCGCACCTACATCATGGCGTCATCCGTCCGGCGTCTCGTGATATTCAATCCACCCGAATCTGCGATGAACCACTAACTTAGGGCGGTGCTGCAGGGGGCTGCCTACGCCAGCTGCGCCACGCTTTTCAGGATCAGCCGCACCAGCAGCGTCTGGCGGCTGACGCCGGTCTTATTGAAGATGGCGCGCAGGTGGGTGCGCGCGGTATTGCGGCTGATGCCCAGCGCCTCCGAGGCCTCGTCAAGGCTGAGGCCGTCGGCCAGCAGCAGCGACAGCTG
>JBFHRT010000259.1:0-3915 GCA_041591575.1 Spongiibacteraceae bacterium | reverse complement strand
TGCGCTCCATCGGTCTGCAGCCGGACATCCTGCTGTGCCGCTCTGATCACGAGATCGACGAGAGCTCGCGCCACAAGATTGCACTGTTTACCAACGTCGAGAAGCGCGCGGTTATACCGCTGCCGGATGTGGACTCGCTGTACCGCATTCCCTCCATGCTCAGGTCTCAGGGGCTGGACCAGCTCATCGTCGAGCGCTTTGGTCTCGACTGCCCGGCGGCCGACCTGTCCTCCTGAGATGTCGTGATCGACAACGACCTGCACCCGGACCAGACCGTGACCATCGCCATGGTCGGCAAGTATATGGAGCTGATTGACGCCTACAAGTCGCTCAATGAGGCGCTCAAGCACGCCGGCATCCACACCCGCACCAAGGTGGATATCCGCTATATCGATTCCGAAGACATCGAGCGCCAAGGCACCGGCTGCCTGGAAAATGTGCAGGGCATTCTGGTGCCCGGCGGTTTCGGTAACCGCGGCGTCGAGGGCAAGATTAGCGCGGTGCAGTACGCCCGCGAAAACCGTATTCCCTACCTGGGCATCTGCCTGGGCATGCAGGTGGCGGTCATCGAGTTTGCGCGTAACGTCGCCGGCCTGGCCGGTGCCAACAGCACCGAGTTCACCCAGGACAGCGATCACCCGGTTGTCGGCCTGATCACCGAGTGGGTGACTGCCGAAGGCGCGGTGGAAAAGCGCGACGAGGCCTCCGATCTCGGCGGCACCATGCGCCTGGGTGGCCAGGAGTGCAATCTGGTGGAGGGCTCCAGTGCCCGCGAGGCCTACGGCGCCGGCGTCATTGTTGAGCGTCACCGCCACCGCTACGAGGTCAACAACAACTACGTCGAGCAGTTGCAGGCGGCCGGTCTGCGTATCGGCGGCTGGTCAGCGGATAACTCGCTGGTCGAGGTGGTGGAAGTGCCGGATCACCCCTGGTTTATTGCCTGCCAGTTCCACCCGGAGTTCACCTCCCGCCCGCGTGAGGGGCACCCGCTGTTCAACGGCTTTATCAGTGCCGCCATCAGCCAGCTGCAGAACGCCTGAGTCGCATAGGGAGTATTCGCGTGACCGATAAAACCATTCGTGTTGGCAACCTGGACGTTGCCAACAACAGACCCTTTGTGCTGTTCGGTGGCATGAATGTGCTGGAGTCGCGAGACCTGGCGCTGCAGGTAGCCGAGAGCTATGTTCAGGTCTGCGCCAAGCTGGGCATCCCCTACGTGTTCAAGGCCTCCTTTGACAAGGCCAACCGCAGCTCTATTCATTCCTACCGGGGGCCCGGCATGGAAGAGGGGCTGCGCATCTTTGAAGAGGTCAAAAAAGCCTTCAACGTGCCGGTAATTACCGATGTGCACGAGGTGGCGCAAGCGGCCCCGGTGGCCGAGGTCTGCGATGTGATCCAGCTGCCCGCCTTCCTGGCTCGCCAGACCGACCTGGTACAGGCCATGGCCGCTACCGGCGCAGTGATCAACGTCAAGAAGCCCCAGTTCCTGAGCCCGCCGCAGATGGGCAATATCGTGGAGAAGTTTCGCGAATGCGGCAATGAGCAGGTCATGCTCTGCGAGCGCGGCAGCTGCTTTGGTTACGACAACCTGGTGGTGGACATGCTGGGTTTTCGCACCATGAAGGAGGTTAGTGGCGGCGCGCCGTTGATTTTCGATGTCACCCACGCGCTACAGTGTCGCGACCCCATGGGCGCCGCCTCCGGTGGCCGCCGTCACCAGGTGGCCGAGCTGGGCCGCGCGGGCATGGCGCTGGGGCTGGCAGGCCTGTTCCTGGAGGCGCACCCGGACCCGGATCAAGCCAAGTGCGACGGCCCCAGCGCACTGCCGCTGGCGGCACTGGAAGCTTTCCTCGGCCAGATGAAGGCGGTGGATGATGTGGTCAAGAATTTGCCGCCGCTGGAGATTGCCTAACGGCCGGCGCCGCAGCTGTTGATGCGGCTCGAATTCACGAAATTTTGAACTTTAAACACAATAACGGAGTTATTCCTCATGGCAGAAATCGTCGATATCAAAGCATTTGAAGTGCTGGATTCCCGTGGCAACCCCACGGTAGAGGCCGACGTGGTCCTGGCTTCCGGCGCGGTCGGCACTGCCTGCGCACCTTCCGGTGCCTCCACCGGTTCCCGCGAGGCGCTGGAGCTGCGCGACGGTGACGCCTCGCGCTACCTGGGCAAAGGCGTGCAGAAGGCAGTGGCCAACATCAATACCACTATTCGCGATCTGCTGATGGGCCGCGACGCCAGCGACCAGCGCGCCATCGATCAGGCCATGATCGACGCCGACGGCACCGAAAACAAAGCCAATCTCGGCGCCAACGCCATCCTCGCCGTGTCGCTGGCCGCCGCCAAGGCCGTTGCCATCGAGAAGGGCATTCCGCTGTACCAGCACATTGGTGACATCAACGGATCCGACGGCTACTACACCATGCCGGTGCCGATGATGAACATCCTCAACGGTGGTGAGCACGCAGACAACAACGTCGACATCCAGGAATTTATGATCCAGCCGGTCGGCGCTGCCACCTTCTCCGAGGCGCTGCGCCAGGGCGCGGAAATCTTCCACGCGCTCAAGAAGGTGCTGGTCAGCCGCGGCCTCAACACAGCCGTGGGCGATGAGGGCGGTTTTGCCCCCAACCTGCCTTCCAACGAAGCCGCGCTGGAAGTCATCGCCGAGGCGGTGGCCAACGCCGGTTACAAGCTGGGTGAAGACATCACCCTGGCGCTGGACTGCGCTTCTTCGGAGTTCTACAAAGATGGCAAGTACGTGCTGGCTGGCGAGGGCAAGTCCTTCGATGCCGCCGGTTTTGCTGCCTACCTGGACGAACTGAGCCAGAAGTACCCAATCATCTCCATCGAAGACGGCATGGACGAGAGCGACTGGGATGGCTGGGCAGAGCTGACCAAGCGTGTCGGCGACCGCGTGCAGCTGGTGGGCGACGACCTGTTTGTCACCAACACCAAGATCCTGAAAGAGGGTATCGACAAGGGCATCGCCAACTCCATTCTGATCAAGTTCAATCAGATTGGCTCACTGAGCGAGACCCTGGACGCCATCCGCATGGCCAAGGAGGCCGGCTACACCGCGGTGATTTCACACCGCTCTGGCGA
The DNA here is from genome assembly GCA_041591575.1 of Spongiibacteraceae bacterium. Classification (GTDB taxonomy): domain Bacteria; phylum Pseudomonadota; class Gammaproteobacteria; order Pseudomonadales; family Spongiibacteraceae; genus JBFHRT01. Next base: position 807 of record JBFHRT010000259.1, on the reverse strand, counting down.
AACCGAAGACACCACCATCGCCGATCTGGCGGTAGCCACCGCAGCCGGCCAGATCAAGACTGGCTCGCTGTGCCGCTCCGACCGTGTTGCCAAGTACAACCGCCTGCTGCGCATCGAGGCGGAACTGGGCGCACACTATCGCGGCCGTGACGAGTTCAAGGCCTGACAGGGGGGGCGGCTTGACCGCCCCTGCTTTTCCATGAAGCGGCGTGCTCTGCTCCTGTTGTTGTTGCTGATCCTGCTGGGCCTGCAGTTCCGACTGTGGGTCGGCCCCGGCAGCTGGGAGGAGATAGTCAGTTTGCGCCGCGAGATTGCCGGGCAGAAGGCCCGCAATGCCGAGTTGCAGGAGCGCAACAACAAACTCTACGGCGAGGTCGACAGCCTCAAGCGCGACCTCGACAGCGTGGAAGAGCGCGCCCGCAATGAGTTGGGCCTGATCAAGGACGGCGAAACTTTCTATCAAATCGTGGAAGAGTGACACTGCATGTCGCCAGACCCCAACGCGCCCTCCAGCAGTAGCCCCCCCGTGCACACCTCCGGCCCGCGTTTGTGGGCGGTCATCCCCGCCGCCGGCAAAGGCCAGCGCTTTGGTGGCGACAAGCCCAAACAGTACTATTCGCTCCTGGCGCAGACTGTACTCGAACACAGCTTGCAGCGCCTGCTGGATATTCCTGCCATTGAGCAGGTCATGGTGGCGGTGGCAGCAGACGACTACCAATGGCAGAGCTTGCCGCTGTTTGCCGATCCCCGTGTCGCCACCGTGGCTGGTGGTGCCGAGCGCAGCGATTCCGTGCTGGCGGCGCTGCG
>JBFHRT010000258.1:0-3924 GCA_041591575.1 Spongiibacteraceae bacterium | reverse complement strand
CGCTGATGCTGGAGGCGAGGAAGAGCAGCATTCGCCTTTCGTGCGCGACGGTCGCAAAGTCGGGCGCAACGAGCCCTGCCCCTGTGGCTCGGGCAAAAAATACAAGCACTGTCACGGCAGTCTGAGCTGATCGCATAGCGCTGGACGGAAGTCGGTAGACGTCAAAACCCACGCACGGCGCTGTCTCCATGAGTGAGGGCGCGTGTGTGGGTTTGCTGTATGGCGGCGTGTACTTTTCAATAACGTACTTTCCAATAACATTGTTAGAGACAGCGAAGGAATAATTCATGGCCGTAGGTCCTGATACTCTCCCCGTGTTGCATCCGGTGGCCGGATTTCGGCTGGGCGTAGCCAGTGCCGGCATCAAGAAACCCGGCCGCCAGGATCTGGTGGTGATGGAGCTGGCAGAGGGCAGTAGCGCGGCGGCAGTGTTTACCCGCAATGCCTTCTGTGCGGCGCCGGTACAGTTGGCCAAGGCTCACCTGGCCCAGCGCGCGCCGCGCTATTTGCTGATCAATACCGGTAATGCCAATGCCGGCACTGGCCAGCGCGGGCTGGACGCCGCGCAGCGCTGCTGTGATCAGCTGGCGACGCTGACCGGCATCGAGGCGGCGCAGGTATTGCCCTTCTCCACCGGCGTGATCGGCGAGCCGTTGCCGGTGGAAAAAATCGTCAACGCGCTGCCGGCGGCGGTGCAGGCGCTGGGTGGAGACAACTGGGAGTCGGCGGCGCGAGGCATTCTCACCACCGACACCCGCCCCAAGGGCGCTTCGGTACAGTTCGAGTACGGTGGCGAGCGCGTCACCGTGACCGGCATCGCCAAGGGTTCGGGCATGATCAAGCCCAATATGGCGACCATGCTGGGCTATGTCGCCACCGATGCCGCGGTAGCGCCAGAGCTGTTGCAGCGGATGCTGAGTCAGGGGGTGGAGGCTTCCTTCAACCGCATCACTGTCGATGGCGATACCTCCACCAACGATGCCTGTATGCTGGTGGCTACCGGCTGCTCGGCGCTGGCGCCGGTGGAGAGTGAGGACGATGGGCTGTACCCGCCGCTGGTGGCAGCGGTGAATGAAGTGCTGCTGGCGCTGGCCCAGGCCATCGTGCGCGACGGCGAGGGCGCCACCAAGTTCGTGGCGGTTGAGGTTGCCGGTGGTGCTGAAACCAGTGAGTGCCTGCGGGTGGCCTATGCAGTGGCCGAGTCACCGCTGGTGAAAACCGCGCTGTTCGCCAGCGACCCCAACTGGGGGCGGCTGCTGGCGGCCATCGGCCGCGCCGGTGTCGACAATCTCGACGTTGAGCGCGTGCGCATCTCGCTCAACGGCGTACTGCTGGCAGAAAATGGCGGCTGCGCCGACAGCTATCGCGAGGCCGACGGCGCCGCGGCCATGGCGCAGGAGGAAATCACCATCGCCATCGATCTCGGTCGCGGCGAGGCCCGCGAGACGGTGTGGACCACCGACCTGTCCCACGACTACGTGCGTATCAATGCCGAATACCGCAGCTGAGCAACGGTTAGTGCATGTCGCTGTCGGCGTGGTGCTGGGCGACGACGACCGCATACTAATTGCGCGCCGGCCCCAGCATCTTCACCAGGGTGGCCTGTGGGAATTTCCCGGTGGCAAGGTCGAAGCCGGCGAGTCGCTGCCGGTGGCACTGGCCAGGGAGTTGGCAGAAGAGCTGGCCATTGCCGCCGACCGCGAATGTATGCGCCCGCTGCTGGAAGTGCGCCACGATTATGGCGACAAGCGGGTGCTGCTGGATGTGTGGTGGGTGCCGGCGTTTGAAGGTGTCGCCCGCGGCTGCGAGGGGCAGGCGCTGCGCTGGGTGAGTGCTCGTCAACTGGCTGATTACGACTTCCCGGCGGCCAATGGGCCCATTGTGGCGGCCGTGCAGCGGGCCATGGGAGAGCGGTCGGAAGTCGGACGTCGGAAGTCGGAAGTCGGACGCTAACATCTAAAACCCCGTATTCCGCAGCCGATCCGTTTCGTAGGCTGCGCTGTGTGCACCGCTTTTGCTGTTGTCTTTAAGCGTCAGACTTCCGACTTCAGACTTCCGACCGTTCCCTTTCCAGATCTTCCGACAGCAGGTCGTCGTAATCGGCACTGCCGCCGATCACATGCTCTTCATTGGCCCAGCCAATAAAGTCGAGATTCTTGCAGCGCTCGGAGCAGAAGGGGCGGTGGGGGTTATCGCTGCGCCAGGGGGTCTTTGCCCCGCAGCCGGGGCAGCGGACCAGCGGCGCTTGGTGAAGCTCAGTCATGGGCTTGCGCAGCCAGTTGCAGATAGGTCTGGTGCAATTGTGCCACTTTTTCCCGCAGTTCGGCCAGGTCGCCGTCGTTGTTGAGCACGTCGTCGGCGCTGGCCAGGCGCTGCTGGCGACTGCTCTGGCTGGCGATGATGCGCTCCACCTGCTCGCGGCTGTTGTTGTCTCGCGTCATGGTGCGCTGCAGTTGCAGGGCTTCCGGCGCGTCCACCACCAGCACCCGCTGGCACAGCTGTTGCTGCCCGGTTTCCGTCAACAGCGGCGAGACCAGCAGTGCGTAAGGGCTGTCGGCAGCGGCCAGCTGGTGCAGGGTCTCTTCGCCGATAAGCGGGTGCAGCAGCTGTTCCAGCCATTGCTTTTCGGAGGCGTCGGCGAAGATGACCTGGCGCAGGGCGGCGCGGTCCAGATGGCCGTCGGCGGTAGTAATGTCAGCGCCGAAATGCTCGACAATGGCCGCCAGCGCTGGCCGCCCCGGCTCGACGACTTCGCGAGACACCACGTCGGCGTCGACTACGGTCACGCCTAGCGCCGCGAAGGCATCGGACACAGCGGTCTTGCCGCTGCCGATGCCGCCGGTAAGGCCGACGATATAGTTTGCCATTATAAGAAATTAGCCATTAGTTAAAGCCTGCCAGCTGCAGGTAGCGGGAGACCAGCGTATCGCCCCAGAACAGCGCGATAATGCCGGCAGCGGCGAGGTAGGGGCCAAAGGGAATCGGTTTGCTGCCTTGCCGCTGTATGGCAATCAGCAGGCCGCCGACCACCGCACCCACCACCGAGGACAGCAGGATGATCAGCGGCAGCATCTGCCAGCCCATCCAGGCGCCCAGGGCGGCCAGCAGTTTGAAGTCGCCGTAGCCCATGCCCTCTTTGCCGGTGACCAGTTTGAACAGCCAGTACACCGACCACAGGCTGAGGTAGCCGGCTGCCGCTCCCCATACCGCGTCGTGCAATCCCAGCGGGCCGACGCTGGCGTGGTACAGCAGTCCCAGCCACAGTAGTGGCAGCGTGATCTGGTCCGGCAGCAGCTGATGGTCGATGTCGATAACGGTGAGTATCAGCAGTGACCAGCACAGAGCCAGGGTGGCCAGCGCCTGCCAGGACAGGCCCATGCTCCAGACGATGGCAAAAGCTGCCAGACCGGTCAGCAGCTCCACCGCCGGGTAGCGCAGGCTGATGGGCGCCTGGCAGTTGGCGCAGCGGCCGCGCAGCAACAGGTAGCTCAACACCGGGATGTTCTGCCAGGCCTTGATGGGCGCGCGGCAGTGGGGGCACCGCGAATTGGGGAAAGCCAGGTCGAGGCTGGGCTCGTTTTCAGCGGCCTCAGTGGCGCCCTCACCCTCCAGCAGCAGCTTGCACTCCTGACGCCAGGCGGCCTCCATCATCAATGGCAGGCGGTGGATGACCACATTGAAGAAGCTGCCGATCAACAGGCCTAGCAGGGCGGCCAATAGCGGGGTGAGCAGCGGATAGGCCGCCGCAAATTCAGTCGGGTACATGTTGCCTTCTTGCGCGGTGTTTTTATTCGGGCTGCGTCAGATCGCGGAACCCAGCATAAAGATGGGCATGTACATGGCGATCATCAGGCCGCCCACCAGAATGCCCAGCACCGACATGATCATCGGTTCCAGCAGCGCCGTCAAATTGTCGACGGCATT